>SLRB01000322.1 GCA_007131165.1 Bacteroidales bacterium
ATGGCATTCGCTACTTTCATGAACCCGGCAATGTTTGCACCTTTCATGTAGTTAACATACCCATCTTGTTCTTTTCCGTATTTTACACATGACTCATGTATGTTTTTCATGATCTGGTGAAGCTTCTCCTCAACCTCCCCGGTGGTCCAGCTGAGCTTCATTGCGTTCTGTGTCTGCTCCAGTCCGCTTGTTGATACACCGCCTGCATTTGCCGCTTTACCCGGCCCGTAAAGTATTTTATTCTCAAGGAATATCTCGATAGCTTCCGGGGTAGAGGGCATGTTTGCACCCTCTGAAACACACATGCAACCATTCCCGACGAGGTTTTTTGCATCTTCTTCGTCAAGTTCGTTCTGGGTTGCACACGGCAGTGCTATGTCGCATTTGACTTCCCACGGGCGCTTGCCTTCATGGAATTGTGCGTTCGGAAACTCAAAGGAATAGGGTTTGGCTATATCCTGGTTCGATGCACGAAGCTCAAGCAGGTAATCTATCTTTTCGCCGGTTATGCCATCGGGGTCGTATATATAGCCGTCAGGCCCCGATATCGTAACTACCCTTGCCCCGAGCTGGGTGGCTTTTATGATAGCTCCCCACGCCACATTACCGAAGCCTGATACCGTAACGATTTTACCCTTGAATGATTCCCCTTTGGACTTAAGCATCTCTTCAGCAAAGTATACGGTGCCAAACCCTGTAGCTTCGGGTCTGATCAGACTTCCGCCCCAGTTTCTGCCCTTACCTGTAAGAACACCGGTATGTTCACATGCAAGCTTTTTGTACATACCGAACATATATCCTATCTCTTTACCGCCAACTCCGATATCGCCGGCGGGTATATCGGTATCGGGGCCTATGATCTTCCATAATTCAAGCATATACGACTGGCAGAAACGCATGATTTCCGAATTTGATTTGCCCTTGGGGTTAAAGTCCGATCCACCCTTTGCACCACCCATCGGGAGGGTGGTAAGGGAGTTCTTGAATATCTGCTCGAATCCCAGGAACTTGAGGATGCTGATATTTACACTCGGGTGAAAGCGAAGCCCCCCTTTGTAGGGACCTATCGCGTTGTTGAACTGTACCCTGTAACCGGTATTGACATGGGCCTGGCCCTGATCGTCAACCCAGGGCACCTTGAATGTAAGGACTCTGTCGGGTTCAACCAGGCGCTCTATTATTGCGGCCGATTCGAACTGCGGGTTTTGATTGTATATCTCTTCAATTGACTCCAGTACTTCACGCACTGCCTGGAGGTACTCCGTTTCTCCGGGATGTTTTTTCTCCAGGTCGATCATTAATTTGTCTACATTCATGATAGCTGTTTTATTGGTTGTTGGTTAGTTTACCTGATTCTTGGAAGATGTAGACAAAAGTAACTGAAAAGAAATCATGGGGGTTATGATTTTCCTCATGGATGGCGATGACTTTTCTCATGACACATCCGTGTATATGCCTGACATTATGCGGCATAGGTGTTTTTGCAACAACTAAAACATGCTGTAGAATATGTTTTTTGGTTCCTTACCGGCCAGGTCAGTGGTTTTTTTCCTATTTCCCTGACTGGTTGGACATAATAATCCTTTGCATTGAAGCTGTCATTTTGTCGAGGTCGGTTTTTCTGATGGCTGTGAGGCTTACCGGGGGATATTTGGCCACTCCCCTGGCGGTTTTCCTGTATATGACAAGGCTTTTGTTCAGTCCGTAAAATGGTTTGATTATCTCAAAATGTTGCAGTTCGTTCTTGTTGAACTCAATGGCATTTTTCTTATCTGCCAGCGGGCGGAGGCTGAAGAACCGAAGAACAAACTTGTCGCCTGTATCGGAATAGTAAATATACTGGTGGTCTTTTATGTAATGGTACAGAAAGAACAAGACAACCAGTATGATAATGAATAAAGCAATCTGGTCTCTTGTGTAGCCCAGGGCACCGTCTCTGAGCACGTTGGCAAAATAGATGAGCCCTATTACGATAATTAGAAACAGCAGTGCAAGCGATTTGATGATTCTGAGGTTAACGGCCTGTTTTTGATTTGTTATTGTCATAATTTAGGGGGTTATGAATGTTTTTTCCTTCTTCTGGCTTCAAGATTTATATAGTGCAGTTCCCGTCCCGACTGGCCGGCAACCGACCTGTTCTCTTCTGCCCTTCGTATCAGATAAGGGATAAGGTACCTTATGGGGCCGTAGGGCAGGTATTTTGCTACATTGTAATCATGTGCAGCCATATTGAAGCTTATATGATCGCTCATGCCGTAAAGCTGGCTTGAATATATACGGGGGTCATCGTTTTGAATATTTGCGGCTTTCATCCGTTCCATAAGCAGCAGCAGGCTCTCTTCGTTGTGTGTACCGGCAAACAGGCTGGTAATGTCGATATTGTCAAGGCACATGACGACGGCATCATTAAACGCCCTGTCGGTGCTTTCCTTGTCAGGATGTATAGGTGAGGGGTACCCCATTTTACCGGCACGTTCTCTCTCCTGGTCCATGTAGGCCCCCCTGACAAGCTTGAACCCGGTGTAGTATTGTTTTTCCCTGGCCCTGCCAATGGCTTGTTTCAAATAATCAAGCCTGTCGTGCCTGTACATTTGAAGGGTGTTGAATACTATAGCCCTGTCTTTGTTGTACAACTCCATCATCCTGGTACAAAGGTCATCTATGATTTGCTGGTAATGGCATTCTTCAGCATCTACCATCACAGGTATCCCCCTCTCACTTGCATAATGGCACAGATACCTGAAATTTTCCCTGAATTTTTCAACCTGCGGCGATTTATCCCCGGCTGAGCCGGCTTCTTCAAGTGCGCCCGGGGGGGCAATTGCTGTAGGCTTGAAGACCGAAAAGGGTACCGCCTGATTTGCCTTTGCGAAATCCATAGAGGCTGTTATTTCATTTATCACCTGTCTGATCTCTTCTTCAGATTCGCGGTTTTCGGCTGCAAAATCGGCTACCGATCTGACATTTTGCGTTGCCAGCCGGTCTACCACCGCTTTGGCCTCATTAAGGGTTTCCCCCCCGCAAAAAAGCCTGAATACGGTTGGTTTCACGATCCAACCTATCGGTATTCGCAGGCGTAATGCTATTTTTGCCAACAGAGCAGTCAGACCTGTAAGAAATGGATATCCCATCAACCTGAACAGAATCCGGGCCTTTTTCAGGTCGGAATCACTTCTGTTCTTAAAGGCGATTTGGGTATTATGAAAAATTTCCATGTTTAACCTCAGATGGTTTTATTATTTTTGACCGGGCATGCGCTGTAACTTCCTTTTGGAATAACTGCGACGGAAACCTTGCGCCTGGTGTGATCCAAAATTAAATAATGAAGCCAATAATATTGCAAGAAAACCAAAATAAATACCATAAAAATCAGTTTTTGCATTTTTTGAAACCATAACCCCCTGAACTATGTATGAATATATAACCGGCAGGATCACTGAACTTACCCCGGCTCATCTTGTCCTGGAAAACAGTGGTACCGGCTTTTTTATAAATATATCACTTAATACTTATTCTGCCCTTTCGGGGAAGGATAACGGTACAATTTTCCTGCACCAGGTTGTAAGGGAGGATGCACTGCAGTTGTTTGGTTTTGCAGGCAGGGAAGAGAGGGAGCTTTTCAGGCAGCTTATAACTGTTTCCGGCATTGGTGCGAACACTGCCAGGGTAATGCTCTCTTCGCTTACCCCGTCGGATATCAGTAAAGCCATTACAGGCGGAGATGTTGAAATGCTTAAG
>SLRB01000055.1 GCA_007131165.1 Bacteroidales bacterium
ATCTCAGGTATCTGGTAATAATGGGCAAGGATTACCGCGTTCTTAAGCCGGCGCAATCTGTTTATCTCTTTTTGATAATCCATATTTTGGGTCTTAAAGACGCTGTTAAATTACAATACTCCATCAACAATCGATATAATAAGTTGTAAAAATTTTGTCTGAATTAGTCTGTGTTCTACAAAAACAATCAATATGTTTTGTATATTGTGGTGTATATGAACAGAAGTACAAAGTTTGCTTCCGGATCGGTTAGGAGAATATTTGAGAAATTAAGCAAGCTAAGCGGCATTAGCAGCAAATGGCTCATAATGACACTAATACCGCCCATGGCTACTTTTCTTCTTTTCATAGCAGCTTTCTGGCTTTTTGCCCTGCCTACATTAAAAAAAAACCTTATTGAATCAAAGGAAGAAATGATTGAAGAGCTCACCGCCACCGGGTGGGCTCTTCTGGATCATTATCATGAGCGGGTACTGGATGGCGAACTCTCAGAAGAGGAAGCCAAAGAGAGGATAAAGGAAAGAGTCAGGCATCTGCACTACGGACCTTCGGGCAGTTACTACTACTGGATAATCGATATGCAGCCGCACCTTATAGTTCACCCTTTCAACATAGACTTGATTGACAGGGACATAATGGAATATGACAACCCCGACTTCAGAGATGTTATTATCAGGATGGTGGATATTGCCGATAATCATGGTGAAGGATTTATTCAATATGACTGGGAGTTCATGGGAAACCCAGACCAGATCGAACCAAAATATTCTTTCGTAAGACATTTTGAACCATGGGACTGGATAATAGGCACAGGTGTCTATTTAAAGGATGTGAACGAAAGGGTTGAACATGTAATCTCCAATTCACGAATGATATTCGGTATTTTTGGAATAATGATACTGCTGACGTCGCTTGCTATTGCCGCCAACGGCATTCTGACGGGGTTGAAGCTGGTTGAGGCAAAAGAGAAAGCTGAAGAAAGCGACCGCCTGAAGTCAGCATTCCTTGCCAACATGAGCCATGAAATTCGCACACCGATGAACGGGATACTCGGATTTGCCAACCTCCTGAAAAATGACAGGCTGAAATCTGAAAAACGCTCAAAGTACCTGAATATCATCAATGTAAGCGGAAAGAGAATGCTTGGGGTTATAAACGATCTTATCGATATATCAAGGATTGAGGCAGGCCAGGTTGAACTATCGCTTAAACAAACAGATATCAACGAATTACTGGATTATATCTGTTCTTTTTTCAAACCGGAAGCAGAGAAAAAGAACATCAGCCTGGGTTGCCGCAAGCCTTTTTCCGGGGAGGATGCCCAAATCCTGACAGATAAGGAAAAGCTGTATGCGGTGCTTGCGAATCTTGTAAAAAATGCCATTAAATATACTGATTCTGGTTCAGTGGAAATCTATTACGAAAAACAGGGAGAAACCGTTGAATTCAGCGTAAAAGATAGCGGGCCCGGCATCGAAAGCGAAAACCTGGAGGCAGTATTCGAAAGATTTTTCCAGGAAAAAAGGAATGACGGCAGGATTTATGAAGGAACCGGACTGGGGCTCCCTATTGCCAGGGCATATGTAGAATTAATTGGTGGGAAAATAGGAGTTGAATCAACGACCGGCAAGGGATCCCGCTTCTATTTTACAGTACCGGTCAGGGCTCAGTATGACCATCATTGAGTATGGTCAATGGTAAAATAAAACTCAGAACCCTTACCAGGTTCAGATTTCACCCATATTTCTCCGCCAAGGAGCCCGGCACAGGCTTTCGCAATAGACAAACCCAGACCCGTACCTCCGTAAAACCTTTCATCTGTGTCGGCAACCTGCACAAACCTTTCAAATATACTGTCAAGTTTCTCAGCTGGTATACCAATTCCACTGTCTTTTACATAAAACAACAGCTTATCTCCCTCCTTACTGCATCCGTATTCTATAAAACCATCTTCGGTAAATTTTACCGAGTTACCGAGGAGGTTGATCATAATCTGCCTTAAACGGGTCTCATCGGTAAATACACTAATATTCCCATCCAAGCCGGAATTTATCAGCTTAAGATCTTTTTCACCGGTATCATTAATCTGGGTACTGAACATAATATGCAGATCATCAAAAAACTTTCTTAAATCCAGCATGGATTTTTCCACCTTTACCAGTCCGGCATCTATCTTGGAAATATCAATAATATCATTAATAATATTAAGGAGATGATTGCCGCTGTCCATTATTATTCCGGAATATTTTTCAATCTGGTCCTGAGATTTTTCAGGCATCTTGAGCATGGAGGCAAAGCCAACAATGGCATTGAGCGGGGTACGTATTTCATGACTCATGTTTGCAAGAAAGGCAGATTTGATCTGGTCGCTTCTTTCTGCCCGGTTACGTTCGGCTTCCAATATCCTGTTGCTCTTACGTAATTCTTCAGCAAGATCTATAAGCCTGCTGTTCATAGCCTTAACAGCTTCATTCTGTTTCTTCTGCTCAGTAATATTAGTTGCGATCCCACACAACGCAACAGGGGTTCCATACTCATCATGTACTACTCTTGTCCTGCAATGGAGGATTACCTCCTCACCATCTGAAGAATAGTTAACCACCTCACCGCTCCAGGAACCCTCTGAAAGAGTCTTTTCGGCAATTTCACGCTGCGTTGCTCCTCTTACAGGATCTTCACCGTAAATAAGGGTTGGTTTGCCAATCAAATCTTCTGCTGAACGTTTCAAAAGCTGTGTTTCAGCATTGTTAACGTAGGTAATTATCCCGTTAAGATCGGTTACCGTAACATTGTCTATAATCTGATCAAGAACGAGCGATTTAAGCCGGAGTTCTTTTTCAGTTTCCTTGCGTTCAGTAATATCTGCAAAAACTATATAGTTTAGTCCTCCTGATCTGCTCAGCCTGAACTCAGTGTACTTCACTTTCCCATCCTTGCAGGTAACAGGATATTCAAGGGGGCGACCCCCGGCACCTTGTTCTTTTGCCCTTGCAACAACTTCAGCCCATTCCCTCACCACCTTATCTCTCACCTTCTGGTCAGGATAAGCCAGCATCATCCATTCATTAACCGAGGGTACATCATTATACGTATATCCAAACATTTCGGTAAATCCCCTGCTTAAATACACCGTTTTCTGGTCCTTGTCAGATATCACAAATGCAACGGGCGCCAGATCGGCCAGCATCCTGAACCTGGTTTCACTTTCTCGAAGAGAATCTTCGGCTAACCTACGTTGTGTTATGTCCCTTACATACTCAATCACACCAGTGGGTCTGCCTGCATTATCGAACATCGGAAAAGCATAGAGTTCTCTGTAGCTAACTGTACCGTCCTCCCTTCTTACCGTAATTTCATCCGATTCGATGTTTCCAGAAACCCACGCCCTTTCAACAGGGCAGACTTCGCATTTATCTTTCCTCTGATGGTATACTTCAAAACATCTCTTCCCCTTCAAAGGCTTGTTGTGTGAATACCACTCATCCATTGTCCTGTTGACCCTGATAATTCTCAGGTCTTTATCAAGGACGCTGATACCATCAGGAATCGCGTCCAACACCGAGTTCAGGAACTTTTTACTCCCATATCCCCTGGTATCAGTGACTTTGAGTGTCTGCTCAAGAAATTCCTTTATTCTCGCCGAATGCATCCCGGATAAGACTTAGCGGACCATTATTATCAAAACATATCTATAAAAAAATTAAAAGAGATAGA
>SLRB01000326.1 GCA_007131165.1 Bacteroidales bacterium
CAAAGCTCGGATTATCAGGCAGGGATGGCGTCACTTTCAAAATCTCGCCTGGAGATACAACCGGAGGTGAAACTGATGCGCAGCCGGCCGTTATGTATTCCCTTATTGACTGGCTTGGCCGTAACAGGAAAAAGATTGAGGAACACGGGTATATATTAGAGCAGAAGTTTTTTAAAAAGAGTTATCTTGTCTGTAAGCCATATCTTGATTTTGGAATAAAAGAAGAGAGGGATTGGTTTGATGTTAAAGCCTTTGCCGTTTTCGGTGAATTCAGGATTCCGTTTATAAGGCTGAAAGAACATTTGTTAAGGGGGCAAAGGGAGTATAGTCTGCCAAACGGTCAGGTGGCGGTGCTTCCGGAGGAGTGGTTTGCACGTTACAAAGATTTCCTGGTTTTTGGAAAAGACAAAATGGAGAGCATAAATTTTGAAAAGCACCATTTTTCTGTTCTGAAGAAAATCGCGGGGGATAAAGCCGGAAATACTGAGATTTTCAATCTATCTGATAAGGACAAACTGGATGTGCCTGATGTACCCGGCGATTTATCCGGCATTCTCCGGCCATACCAGGTTTCAGGGTTTGCATGGATGTATTTTTTATACCGGCACCGGTTGGGTGGATGCCTGGCCGATGATATGGGTCTTGGAAAAACACTTCAGACACTTACCCTGTTATTGAAGCTCAAAACGGAATACCGGACTGAGCCGTCTAAGAAGATACATGACAGAAAAGGGGCTTACCAGCTTGATCTTTTTACCGGACAGGTAAATAAGCCCGCCGCACGGGTGAGAACCTCACTGATCGTTATGCCACTGTCGCTTCTTCATAATTGGGAAGATGAGATAAGGAAGTTTGCTCCCGGACTTACCTTTGTCAGGTATTCTGGAATTAACAGGGAAGCGGTATCAGGAAAATTGCATGACTATGATATCGTGCTTACAACTTATGGGATCGTAAGGAATGATCTGGATTTTTTCAGGGAATTTGATTTTTTCTACCTGATTCTGGATGAAAGCCAGATTATAAAGAATCCAAAATCAAAAATATCGAGGGCAATCAGAAAGATCAGGGCTGAAAACCGGCTGGTGCTTACGGGCACGCCAATTGAAAACTCCCTGAGTGATCTCTGGGCACAGATGTCGCTGATCAACCCCGGGTTACTGGGAAGCCACAAACTATTCATGGAAGAATTTGTAATTCCTGTTGAGAAGGGCCAGGATGAAGAAAAAAAAGAGACTCTCAGGGAGTTGATAGAACCTTTTGTTTTGAGACGGACAAAAGGCCTGGTTGCAAAAGATCTTCCCGAACTGACAGAGAAGGTCTATTACTGTGAAATGAGCGAGGGGCAAAAGCGGATCTATGAAACCAGGAAATCTGAGATCAGGAACATGATACTTGAAGCCATTGATTCGGGTGGGAAGGAGCAGATCAGGTTTGAGCTGCTTCGGGGATTGATGCAGTTGAGATTGATAGCAAACCATCCCGCTATCGCAGGATATGGTAATGAAGAATCGGGCAAGTTTGACGATGTTGTAAGAAACATTGAAAGCCTCAGGGCGGAAGGTCATAAGCTTCTCATATTTTCGCAGTTTGTGAAACATCTGAGACTGTTCAAAGATTATTTTGAAACTCATAACTGGAAGTACTCCTGGCTTACCGGAAAACAGGGCAACGCCGAAAGACAGAAAGAAATAACCGATTTCCAGGATGATCCCGGAAACATGCTGTTCCTGATTTCGCTGAGGGCAGGCGGAGTGGGACTTAACCTGACTGCCGCCGATTATGTGTTTCTTCTTGATCCCTGGTGGAACCCGGCGGTTGAGCAACAGGCCATTAGTCGTGCACACCGTATCGGCCAGGGAAAGAAGGTGTTCTCATACAAGTTCATTTCGGGCGAAACTGTTGAAGAAAAAATAGTTGACCTGCAAATAAAGAAGTCTACCCTCGCCGGAGAATTCATCAATACCAACAACCCCCTTAAGCTTTTTACCGATAAGGAGATAATTGAATTATTTGATTGATTGGCCACCATTAATGCTTTATATTGGGTTTTGCACATGATAAACCGGAACGATGGGTGGCACGTATTACATTTTGATGCTTTTTTGTTACATTTCGGACTGGTATCTGAATAACCCATAAACCTACTCAAAATGAATACCCAATACAGGGCTTTTGTGAGACTGACGGACAGAGTTTTTGTTTCATGCGCTTTCAATTCCCCGGCTCTTGTTGAGTTATACAGGTTGGCCAGTGAAACCTGCAAAGCTGCTGCCTTTTTTAAAAAATATTTATATACTGATTCAGGTAGATGGATCAGGGGCATTATCAGCAGGCCTTCTCTGTTTTTTGTCGCCTTTATTGTTACCGCGCTGATTGCAAGTGGGTGCAGAATGGAGGAGGCCCCGGTAATTGAACTCAGGTATATGGATAATGAGAGCCTTGAATATCACGAGGTTATCGAGGCCTACGAGAAGCTTGCCGGATATTACTGGCAGGCTGACCTCTTTGAAATGGGCAGCACAGATGCAGGGAGGCCACTTCACCTGTTTATGATATCGGGCGACGGCGATTTTGATCCGGTATCGATAAGACGTGGGGGCAGGACCATTGTGCTTGTTAACAATGGAATCCATGCGGGTGAACCGGCAGGCATCGATGCCAGTATTGAATATGCTGCCGGCATTCTGGCAGGCCGGGAGGATATGGCTGATGTGCTTGATAACACTGTCATTGCTATTATTCCTGTTTACAACATCGGCGGTTCCCTGAACAGGAGCCGTTACTTCAGGATGAACCAGGACGGGCCCGAATATAAAGGTGCAAGGCGTAATGCAAGGAACCTTGACCTGAACAGGGACTTTGTCAAGATGGATTCTGAAAATGCAAGGTCGTTTGCCCATATATTTCATTTCCTCGATCCTGATGTGTTTGTTGACACACACACAACCAATGGGGCCGACCACCAGAGTGTCATGACCCTTATCGCCACACTGCATGAGAAACTGCCCCCGGGCATGAGTGAGTTCTTCAACGAAAGGATGGTTCCTGAGCTTTACCGGCGCATGAACAATGAGACACCGTACGGGATGGTGCCTTACCTGCAGCTTGTTGACAGGAGCGACATACGCCGAGGTATTAACGGTTTCAATGACCATCCCTTCTTCTCAACAGGGTATGCTTCGTTGTTCAACTGTTTCGCCTTCATGACCGAGACTCTCGTTTTCAAACCCTTCCCCGAAAGGGTAAAAGCGACTTATGAGTTCATCAGGTTCGTTGTTGAATTTACTTCTGCAAACTCAGATGAGATCACAGCTCTGAGAGAGGAAGCCGCCCTGTATACAAGGGGTAAGACTGAGTATGTGGTCGACTGGAGGGTGGATCGTCAGAGGCATGACAGGATACCTTTTTGGGGCTACGAGACCGGTGAGGCTGTTGCGCCGCTCTCGGGAAGGAGGGTTACAGTATATGATCATGACAGGAAATGGACAGATACGATACCATTCTACAACTATTTTTCGCCTTCGGTGACGATCACTGCTCCTGAGGCATATATCGTTCCGCAGGCCTGGGGTGAGGTTATCGAAAGGCTGGCTATAAACGGGGTTGAGATCGGGTTTTTTGAAAGGGACACTGTAATTTCCGTTGAGACCCTGTATGTTGATGAATTTGAGACAGCCGGCCGGCCGAACCAGGGCCGTCACC
>SLRB01000277.1 GCA_007131165.1 Bacteroidales bacterium
CATTATTTATAATGCTGAACGCAGCTTCTAATTGAGAAAAATTGTCATTGTCGAAAAATAACCATATTGAGTCGTAAGGGTTTCTTTCTTTTCTGGCCCTTACTTTGCGTTTTCGTGCTTCCCCTGCAATGCTCTTTGGGTCGTTTTTTGAATTGCAAACAATAGTAATTGATAAAGATCTTTGAAAACTTCTCGGTAGTTCTGCCTGTAGGGATTTTGCATAAAGATATTCAGTTAAACCCTCGCATAGTATTAAGATTCGCTTATTTGGCTTATTAATCCTCATCACCTTGCATTTCGATGATAAAATCAGAATCGTCAATTATAGGTGTAGCACCGAAACGGCCTGTGGAATACCATTTATCTAATGGTGTTCCCAGCCTGATCCCTTTTATATCAGAACATCTATAAAGCGATGTTGAACCGAACTCATCCTTTTCTGTGAACCAAACCTGATCCCTTCGGAAGCAGTCGTTAGATAATTGAGTTATATCGTGAGTTGCAAAAATCAACTGAGAATTCTTACTATTGGTGATTTCATTATGAAATAAGTTAATCAGAAATTGGGTAATACTTGGATGCAAATTCTTTTCAAACTCATCAACAACCAGAACCCTTCCTGTTTCCAATGCATCCAATATTATACCACCAATAATAAAAAGACTTTTTGTTCCAGTAGACTCTTCGTCAATTTCAAAATACTCAATATCTGCCTCTTTGTCACCGTCGAAAAGGGTGTGCTGTGTTTTGATGTCATACTTATACTGTTCCTGAAATTTGGTCTTTACTTCATCGGGCATATTGTTTGGAAAATTGTAGTTCGCCCAATCAATTTCTTCAGCTTTAACACCCTTAATCCCTGTATCTAAAGCACAGATTAATTTGTTGAAGCGTTTTGAAAAATTAGAATTATTATCTGCTGCAAGCCTCTTTGCATACAAACTAGCAAGAGAAGTCTCTCTATATTCTTCAAGAAATGGGAAAACCATTATACCCTTTACAAAGAACCGAAACGCACTCAAAACAGATTCGACATTATTCTCAGCGGCTTTTGAAAGAAACAGCTGATTTGGAAGCAGGAGCTTCTCAATAGTTTTCTTCCCCCCCCTGTACGACTCCCCATACTTTATAGGGTATCCATTTTTCCGTGAAAACAATAAATTTTTAATATTTCTGGGAAAATGAAAAAGCTCTTCAGATTCTACTTTTTCATTGAAGAATGAAACGAAATAGTCAAATTGGTTGCCCTCATGAAAAAACTCGATATTAAATTCAACAGGGGAATTTCGATTTTTCAAATCAAGCTTGAAGGGCTCAAATGGAGCAATTCTTTCTTCCGGTTTGAAACTTGATGAAACACGAACTAAGTACTCCAATGCTTTAAAAGCTCTAAGAAAACCGCTTTTACCGGAAGCATTGGGGCCATAAATAATTGCAGATTTAACCAACTTAATATTCCTATTCTTAAATGTATTTGATCTTAAGCCCTTTAAGGCGGTAGTCTTCATGGTCAATTCTGCCTTATCGCGAATTGACCAAAAGTTTTCAACACTAAATCTAATTAACATACTTTAGTTTTTTAGTCAAAATTGCTAATAAAGATTGTAAAAAACAAGGTTTACGCCTCTTATTTGCATGTTTTTTGTAAATATGACGCCTATTTCAGGTTTTACCAATTTAACTTTGAGACATAATTTTACTTGTAATAAAATTGATATTTTTGTTGTAAAATGGCCTATTTACAAGACCTTATAAAATTCCTCCTTCGAGACAATCAACTAACCTATACCACATTAAAATAATGAACGAAAATTTAAACAGCCGGTTTTTCAGCCAGGTGGTTGAAAAAATGACCAGGAACAGAAATGTCTTCGGGGCGGCACTCTGTGTTGAAAATGGCGACAGATCAGTTTCCTGGGCAGGTGCCTCGGGAGACATAAATAATAATGACCGCTATTACATAGCAAGCGTGACAAAGCTATGTGTTTCGATGTTTATATTGCACCTGAGGGCTGAGAGGCGGCTTGATCTTGACGACAGGATAAGCAAATACCTGCCGGAAGAGATGCTGCAAGGACTTCATGTGATTGACGGGGTCGAATACACCGGCGAAATTACCGTGAAGCATCTTCTTGCAAATAACTCAGGCATTCCCGACTACTTCTCTCAACGGCTGGCAGACGGCAAAAAGCCTGATGCAAGCCTGTTCAGCGGCAATGACGAAGCATGGCCCCGGGAGAGGGTGGTTGAGGCTGTAAAAAAGATAAAGCCGAAATTCAGGCCGGGGCAGAAAGGAAAAGTACAGTACTGCGACACAAACTATGAACTGCTGGGAGCCATCATAGAGTCAGTGACCGGCAAAGACCTGCCCGATGCCTTCAGGGAATATATCTTTGACAGGCTGGAGCTCAAAAACACCTATGCCTACACTGATACAAGCGACAACACCCCTGTCCGGATGTACTACAAATCAAAGAGGGTACATATTCCCGTGTATATGACTACCATAACGGCGCAGGGGGGACTGGTTTCAACGTCCCGGGAGTGCATGGAGCTTCTTAAGGCTTTTTTCAACGGCCGGTTTTTCCCGGCAGAGTACCTGGAGGAGTTGAAAGATTGGAAGTTCATCGCGTTTCCCGGCAATTTTTATTTCGGGATCGGACTGGAAAAACTCTGGATACCCCGCATCTATTCTCCCTTCAGGCCTATTGGGGAGATACTGGGGTTCTGGGGGCAATCAGGGGCTTTTGCATTCCACAACCCGCGGACAGACCTTTATTTCACAGGCACGGTAAACCAGCTCAGCGGCTGGGGCCACAGCTCGGCAATCAATGCCATGCTGAAGATAATCAAAGCCGCACGGGGCTGATCCTTATTGCACCACGATAATACCTGTGAATAAGCTCATTTAGTCCGCCGGAAAGCCAGCAAGATGCCCGATCCTCTTCCAGTCAAATCCAAGCAGGCCGGCACCTGCCTTGTCGGCTTCGAGTGCATTGAATGAGGCAACTATTTTGTTTACAGGAGGGTCGCAATGCCTGCCGCCAAGATGATAATCGGGCATGCCTGTGGTTGCGTCAAGCAATGTGAGATCCGGCTTGCGGTGTATGTTCATCTCAATTATCGACTCATCGATACGGTTGTGGAAAAGAGATTTTTTCCAGAATCCTCCGACCTGGTAATGAGATGGGGGAGCAAATCCCATCATATTTTTCAACGATAATGTAACGGTTGAAAAAGAGTGTGCCTTCAACACCGGCACACTTATAATAAAGTACTCTATCGCTATTTTGGGAATGAAATATTCCCTGAATATTTTACATTCCGGAATTTCCGACCTGGTGAGCGGCTCTTCATTCAGGTCAACCAGCCTGACATGTTTCTCCTCAGCCAGCCTTGTATAACCCAGCGATTCAAACACTTCTCCTGTTGGGGCATGTCCCCCGCTGCCCTCAGCAACAATTAACTCTGCATCGCTCACCGAACGCACATAGTCAATAATTGCCCCGACACAATCAGCAGGAGTGGTTACAGGGTAGGGTATGTCATCAACAAGGTTGGGCTTGACAAGGATCTTCTGCTGCCTGCCCAGAACCGGTCCGGCACCGATCTCATCAAATGCCTTTGCAACCGAATCTTTGTAACTGGTAAATGAAACCACTGCTACCTTATCCATCATGGTCGTTTTCCTGGTAA
>SLRB01000097.1 GCA_007131165.1 Bacteroidales bacterium
CGATATTGAAATAACCGGGTTTTTGCGGCCACAAAGTGGTGCTGACCTTGGTGATTCAGAGGAGGTGGAGATTGAGCTTAAAAATACCGGAAATACCGGGCTGACAGGATTTGAACTGGGATATATTCTGAATGACACTGTTGCAGTGCAGGAGTTGTTTAAAGATAATCTCAGTCCCGGTAAAAAGGCTTCTCATATTTTTGAGCACGGTGCCGATATTTCTACACATGGAACCCACCTGCTGAAGGCTTACGCTATTATTCAAATTGAAACAACAAAATCAGGGGACAGCCTGAGTGTTGAAATTGAAAATATTGTAACCGGCCTTTCATCAAAAGAGGAGGTAACCGATTTGATACAAATATATCCCAATCCGTTTGATAATCATCTGTTTGTCCGTATAAACGAAACCGGCCGGCAGAAGGTATCACTACGGCTGTTCTCATCAACCGGCCTGCTTTTATACCATTATTCCGGCCCGGGTCCATATTTGCTGAAAATTGCAACAGACGGACGGTTCCCGCCTGGTATTTACCATCTTGAAGTAACAGCAGGGGAGGAGAGGCGTACCTACAAACTTTTGAAGCTTTAGTCTGTGCTGTTTTTTTGCAAACGGAAGGAGAAGGCCAGCTTTATCTCACCTGTCCAAATATCCCGGTTTAATTAATTCTAAAGTCATTCGAAAAAATCATGTGTTTTTTGCTTCCATATTTCAATATATGAACAAATTATATTAAAATTATAATTAATTTGAATTTTTTTCGAAATTGAGTCGAAAAAATATTTGTTCATTTGTCCAATTAGTTTTCAAAATTCACCTAATTCTTAAACTATGAGAAAAATTCATTTTTTGTTGTTAATCGCGGCACTGTCTACTCATTCAGCCATTGCCGGCGGTATTATGACAAATACCAATCAGAGTGCTTCCTATATACGGATGCTTGCCCGTGATGCCTCGCTTGGAATTGATGCAGTTTATTATAATCCGGCCGGACTGACGCGGTTGCCTGACGGACTGCATTTATCACTGAACAACCAGTCTATTTGGCAGACACGGGAAATTAACAACTCTATGCCACTTCTTAATGACGGTTATTATCAGGGTGACGTTACAGCCCCTTTGTTCCCAAGTGTATATGCCGTTTACAAGACTGGCCGGCTTGCAGTGTCGGGTGGTTTCATGCCTGTTGGCGGCGGTGGCGGAGCTGAATATGATCGTGGCCTGCCATCATTTGAAACTGCCTTTGCTGCAGTTCCTTCACAGTTGACTGCTTTCGGCCTGCCTACGACAGCATATGATATTGACATTGCATTTGAAGGTTCATCGATATTTTTTGGAGGGCAACTTGGGGTGAGCTACAAGGTTGCTGACATGGTTGATGTGTATGGCGGAATGCGTTATGTAACGGCCACCAATACCTACAGGGGCCACCTGCGTAATTTTACGGTTAATCCTTCTCATCCCCTTAATGCCGGGGGAGGGATGGTAAGCGGCTCCGGATTTCTTAGCAACCTTGCTGATGTTGCTTCAGGAGCTGCCCAGAGTGTCCAGCCCCTTATAGACGGCGGAGCCGGGTCGCTTACGCTCGACCAGGCCGTTGCGATGACCCTTATAACACAGGATCAGGCCACCCAGCTGGCCGGGGGACTTGGTGCATTATACAATGAAACCATGACAATAAATGAGGTTCAGGGGAGCTACAATACCGTATCAATGACTGCAACAGGGTTTGCCGGAGAACTGGGCGACAGGAGAGTTGATGCACGTCAGACCGGTTCGGCAATCGCTCCGCTGCTGGGCGTTAACCTTCAGCTTTCAGACCAGTTTAATATCGGGATTAAGTATGAGTTCCTTACAAAACTGGAACTTGAGAACGATACAGAGATAGATGAAACAGGTATGTTCCCCGACGGTGCGAAGACACGCAGTGACATGCCGGCAATGCTGTCGGTCGGAGCCGGGTACAGGGCCACCCCACAACTGAATATCGCAGGCGGGGTTCACTACTACTTTGACAAGTCGGCCGATTACGGCAAGACCATTGACGGCAGCAGGGTAGCCAACGACGTGGTGATTGACAACAATTTCATTGAGCTGGCTCTCGGGCTGGAATATGATATTACCCAGAGCCTGTTGGTAAGTGCAGGATACCTTCGGACAATAACAGGGGTAAACGAAAAGTACCACAGTGATCTCAGCCACAGCCTGTCAACACATTCGATCGGATTCGGAGGAAGGTATGCAATTAATGAGATGGTGGCAGTAAACCTGGGCTTTCTGATGACTTTGTACGATGAGGACCAGAGGAGTTTTTCATTTCCGGGCCTTCCTGCATCAACCGAGACATATAATCGTGAAGTGATGGTGGTTGCAATCGGGCTCGATTTTAAATTCTGAGCCGTCAGCATAGTATTCCGGTAAATCATCAGGATTTACCGTCTTCCCGGACAGGCACCAGGTTAATCCCTGGTGTTAATACTGTAACTGTGGGGAGAAATTTTATTTTAATTCCTGAAGATCATAGCCGGGTTGCCGTAAAAGACGGCAGCCCGGTTAAGGATTTCCTGCAAAAAAAAGGAGCCGCCTTGATTAGGGAGCTCCTTGCAATAAATTACTATGTATACTGATTAGTTGTCGGTCTCGCCTGTCATCAGAAACAGGGGCTTCATCTCGAAGCTTTCGTAAATTGGCCTCAGCCTGTCGGTATTGTAATGCCTCCTGACGTCAACCAGTTTTTTGGTGCTGGTAACAACATCTATCGGAACATTGTCGTAACGGCCGTTTTGCAGTACAACCAGCCTGCCGTGAATTCCCTTGAGTATAAGGTCGAGGGCCAGGTTGCCGAATGCCATGGGGACTATTGAGTCTATGGCATCGGGATCACCTCCCCTTACCAGGTATCCCAGTTTCTGATTTATTACGTTTATTGGCCTCCCTCCGTTATATTTTGCCGATAGCTTAACTACTTCACTTGAAACAAGGTCGCCTATACCACCAAGTTTTGCGTGCCCGTAAGCATCCTTTTCCTGACTCTGGAAAACCATTTCTCCGCCCTCATACATCGCACCTTCGGAAACAAGGACTACCGAATAGTTACTTGGGTTCTTCTTCCTGTCCTCAACCATCAGCTTCGTGAGTTTTTCCATATTGAATTTATACTCGGGTATGACACAGCGGTTTGCTGCACCTGCCATGGTTGGAAGCATTGCGGTAAAACCGGCATACCTTCCGAATACCTCAAGTACAAGGAAACGTTCATGAGAGCCGGCCGACGTACGCAGAATATGGGTCATCATTATTGTACGGGTAATACAGGTGCTGAAACCGATGCAATAATCCGTACCGGGCACGTCATTGTCCATGGTTTTGGGTATGGCAATAACCTTAAATCCCTCCCGGTACAAACGGACGCCATAACTCAGGGTATCATCGCCGCCTATAGGTATAAGGAAGTCAATGTTCAGAAAAGCAAGGTTCTTAAGTACGTCGGGTGTCAGGTCATTGATCTCGTCTTTGTATTTGTGCTTGAGATGGTCAGGCACCTGGTTTTTCTTAACCTTGCTGGGATTGGTCCTGGAACTGTGAAGGAATGTACCACCTGTCCTTCCTGCTTTATTGACTATCTCTTCAGTAAGCTCCAGATAAAATTCCTTGTTGTTTGCCTTGGGTTCGGGTTTCATCTCCATAA
>SLRB01000034.1 GCA_007131165.1 Bacteroidales bacterium
GATTTTTAATAATGAAAATGATGAATACGTCCACGAATAATACCGGGAAGGTGGTCCTGCTGCTTGCATTTATGCTGTCAGCAGTAAGTATGAAAGCCTCCCCGGATTCCATATTTACCATTGACGGAAGAGTTTTATCCGGTTCCGGCAGGCCGGTTGCAGATGTCACCATCAGTATTGAAGGCTCTGCAGAAATGCCTTTTGTAACCGGCGAATCCGGAACATTTACATTGCATGCCCCATCAGGGGATAGCTGGATAATTGTCTCCCCTATCAGGGATTTCAAGGAACAACGGATATTTTTGAATTACCGTGATTCAATCACCATTTATCTTACGCCAATTAATATTGCATCAGGTTACGATCAGCTGGAAATACTTTCACAAAGATTAAACAAAAGAAATATTGTCGCTTCATTCGACAACCTGGATATTCAGAATATTCATCATACACCATCCCTGTCTGTTGACCAGTACATGCAGGGCCGCATACCCGGGATGCATGTTGAAAACCTGTCGGGCACGCCTTCAAGCGGGGCTGTTACCATGATCAGGGGAATGAATTCAATCAACGCATCCAATCAACCGCTCTATATAATTGATGGCATCCCTATGCTGCCCCACGGAGTTTTCGGATCCAACCTGCATGGCTACTCCTACAACCCGCTGATGACTCTGAATACATTTGATATTTCAAAAATAACCGTTGTAAAGGATCCTGCCATTACAGCCTCCTATGGTTCCAGGGGTTCGAACGGGATAATATTTATTGAAACACTCGACCCCAGCATAACAGAAACAACCATAAATGTTGATATCAGGAGCGGATATTCATTAACACCATCGTCATTCATTCCCCAATTGAATGGCCAGCAACACAAAACCCTGATGAATGAGGTGCTTTTTTCATCTCCGCTGTTAGAAGAGGATATAAGGGAAGATTATCCAAACCTTTTCCTTACCAGAAAGGATGACAGATATATTGACTATCAGCATAATACCAACTGGCAAGAGCTTATTTACAGTAATTCACACCTCTCAAATATCAACGTAACAGTAATGGGAGGTGACGAAATAGCAAGATACGGACTATCCTTTGGTTATTTAAGCAGCGATGGAATTATCAGAAACACCGGATATGAAGGATATAATCTTCGTTTTGTAAGCAGGTTGAATATGTTCACCTGGCTGCGGATGGATGCAGGAGTTGCCCTGAATTACAGTTCAGCTGAACTGAAGGAGACAACCAGCGTGCATGGTACCAGTCCCGTGCTGACGAGCCTTGCCAAATCACCCCTGTTGAGCCCCTTCCAATATGATATCGAAGGCAGGAGGCTTGCCAGGTTATCTGAAGTTGACGAGCTTGGTGTAAGCAATCCGCTGGCATCAATAAAAAACTATTCTGCAGGAAATGATAATTACAATTTCATCTCAAACCTGAATTTCAGCTCTACAGTTAATAATAACCTACTTATAAACAGCAATTTCAGCTTCAGCTATAATGTAATGAAGGAGCAGATTTTCATGCCTAATCAAGGCATGGATCTATACTATAACCGGGAAGCAATCAATGTGGCCAAAGCCACCAATAACTACACCACTATATTTTACAATAACAGCTACGCATTATACCAAAGAACATTCGGTCGGCATCACAATGTTACATCCAGCACGGGTGTACACATCCAGACAAACCAGTTTGAGCTTGACTGGGGCCTGACAAAAAATGCACACCCGAATGACCGTTACCGTGCAATACAGCACGGACAGGACAATCTGAGGGAACTGGGCGGGCAGAGCCGAAGGTGGAACTGGATCTCCCTGTATGAATATTTAAACTATTCCTACATGGACAAATACCTTTTTTCTGCAAGCATCTCAATTGATGGTTCCTCGAGAACCGGAAAAAATGCGGCAAATACGATTTCGATGGGAGGCCAGCCTTTTGGTCTTTTTTACGGCACAGGGATAGGATGGAGAATCTCAAGTGAACCTTTTCTGAGAGAAATATCATGGCTGGAAGAACTGAAATTAAGGGCAAGTATTGGTAAGACCGGCAACGATGATATTGGTGAGGCCAGTGCTACAAGGTACTACCAGACTGTAAGATACCGTGAAACCGTGGGTTTGTACCCCGCAGTCATGTTCAATGACCGGCTTACATATGAAACTGTCAGGCAAATGAATGCCGGTCTGGACTTCTCCGTTTGGGGCAGCCGTTTTTCCGCAAAATTGGACTACTTCAGTTCCGTGACCGATGATATGATCATTTTCAGTCCACTGCCACCATATACAGGATACAGCACAATGATGAAAAACGGGGGCAGGATGGAAAACCGGGGATGGGAATTCAGTACATTTCTAAGGCTGGTGGACGGTCATTCATTCAAATGGGATATTCAGGCCTCACTTTCTTCTGTAAGTAATGAAGTGACAAGTATTCCTGGAGATCAACTGATAACCGATCTTAACGGAGCCCAGGTTGTAAACCGGCCGGGTGCACCTGCCAACAGCTTTTATGGCTTTGTTTTTGAAGGGGTTTACAGAACCCGGGAACAGGCATCTGATATAGGGCTGGTGAATGACAGGGGCATGCCGTATCAGGCAGGAGATGCTGTTTATGCCGATATTTCAGGACGTGAAGGAGTACCCGATGGGATAATAAATGATTTCGACAAAACCATTATCGGCTCATCGCTGCCTGATTATTTTGGTGGGCTTCTCAATTCTTTCCATTACAAAAGGTGGAAATTAAGCAGCTATATAAACTTTGTTTCAGGTAGTGATGTATTCAACTATGTACGCTATCACAATGAAAGAATGACCGGACTTGAGAACCAGAGTACCACAACACTGAACAGGTGGCAATATGAAGGGCATGAAACCGATGTTCCCAGGGCACTCTGGAACGATCCAATCGGAAATTCCGCCTTTTCATCCCGGTGGATCGAGGATGCATCATATATCAGGATAAAAAACATTACAGTGAGTTATAAAATTCCTACACAGTTCCTGGCTTTTCGGAATGCTGAGTTTTACTTTTCGGCCAATAATCTGTTTGTATTTACAAATTATCTGGGCTATGATCCTGAGTTTGCCCATTCATTCTCAAGTCGGGGCATTGACTATGGTCAGTCACCGCAACCGCGGCAATTTATGGCAGGTATAAAGTTTGGTTTATAAAAAACAGAATTACAGATGATAAAAATGAGATATTTAAACAAAATAACGGTCATACTCTGTACTTTTTTACTTTCCGGCCTGTTGCTATCCTCCTGTGAAGATTTTCTCAATCCTGAACAGGAGTTGAATATAACTGAAGACCGGTTGTTTGGGGACTGGTACGAATACCGTTCAATAGCAATGGGAATGTATGGCCTGGCCCAGCAACTGGCTGAACAAATTGTTATACTTGGTGAGTTGCGTGGTGATCTTCTTGAGATTACACCCAACGCAAATCCGGACCTTGTTGAAATATATAACTTCAATATATCAAGAAACAACAGGTATGCGTCACCAACAAATTTTTTCAAGCTTATCTCAGCCACTAATAACCTCATTCGCGTATTGCAGCGGGAACAGCCCCAGGTGCTGGATCCGGAAAGCCCAGTTACAAAATATGACAGACTTTACGGTGAAGCACTTTGCATGAGGGCATGGGCCTACTTCAATGCAGTCCA
>SLRB01000128.1 GCA_007131165.1 Bacteroidales bacterium
CCACCGGGTTCAAGCCGGATCCCATACCATGGGACGGGTTTGATGATTACGGTGACAGAATAGGCAGGGGAGTATATATCTACCGTTTAAGGCTCAGGACGAGTGACGGACAAACAGCAGAAAAATATGAAAAGCTTGTCATACTAAAATAGCCTCTAAGTTTGTTATACATTAACCTGCTGCCGTTACACCAACTTATGTAATTGAAATCGGCACATGTTTTTTACTGAACAATAATAAAGTTTTTGACTAAATTATTATATTTTTGCATACTCTAATACTAATTTGAGGCTATGAGATCCAAGTCTTTCCTGCTGTTTGTACCCGTGTTGATTTGTCACCTCTCTTTCAGGCCTGTTGCCGCTCAACTTGATGATCCCTATGTTCTGAGCGGACAACTGAATGTGGTCCATGTGGCCGTTCCTTTTCTTACAGTGGCTCCTGATTCAAGAGCCGGTGCAATGGGAGATGCCGGTATAGCCACACGGCCCGATGTATATTCAATGCACTGGAATCCGGCCAAATTTGCTTTTATTGATAATGATCTGGGTGCTGCCTTTTCATATACACCATGGCTCAGAAATCTGATTGATGATATAAATCTTGCTCACCTTACCGGATATATGAGGCTGGACAGTTATCAGGTTTTAGCCGCATCCCTGACATACTTTTCACTGGGAGAGATCATATTCACCAATATGGCCGGAGAATACGACGGGCAGTTTACACCGAATGAATTTGCAGTTGATGCTGCCTATTCAAGGCTGTTCTCCGATAATTTCAGTGGCGGGGTTGCATTCAGGTACATAAGGTCAGATTTAACCGGTGGTGCATTCGTGCAGGGTATGGCTTCCAAAGCAGCCCAGGCTTTTGCAGCTGATGTTTCAGTCTACTATCGCAATGATATAAATTTTTCCAATATGCCCGGTGAACTTGCCCTTGGGATGAACATCTCCAACATTGGCAACAAGATCACCTATTCGGATAATCAGGAGGCCCAGTTCATACCCATAAACCTGGGGATTGGCAGTGCATTGACAATGGATCTGGACGATTACAACAGTCTGACCTTTGCCCTCGACCTGAATAAACTTCTTGTCCCCACACCACCTGTCTATTACCAGGACCGGGAGGATGAAGATGGCAACCCCGTGATACGTGCAGGACGCGACCCGAATGTTTCAGTACCTATGGGAATGCTCCAGTCTTTCTATGATGCCCCGGGCGGACTCAGGGAAGAACTTAGAGAGATATTCTACTCATTCGGTATGGAATACTGGTACCTCAATCAGTTTGCAGTAAGGGCAGGTTACTATCATGAGCACGAGACCAAGGGTAACAGAAAATATTTTACTACCGGAATAGGCCTGAAGCTGAATGTTTTTGCTCTGGACGTGTCATATCTGGTAGCTGTGCACAGGACCAACCCACTTGCTAACACCCTGAGATTTTCACTGGCATTTGATTTTGAAGGACTCAGAAGAAGCAGGACAGGATGAAACCCCCATCAGACTTCATCAGACAAAATAATGTCAGGATTAAACAAAATGCCAAAACCCCTGTTATTTTATGAGGCTCCGAACAGGTATCGGCTTTGATGTTCATCAGCTTGTTCCTGAAAGAAAGCTGATACTTGGAGGAATAGAGATCCCGCATGATAAAGGTTGCCTGGCACACTCCGATGGGGATGTGCTTATACATGCAATATGTGATGCATTGCTTGGAGCAGCTTCCCTTGGAGATATAGGCACACATTTCCCGGATACGGATAGTCTCTACAGGGATATTGACAGCAGGATCCTTCTTGAAAAAGTACTTATCCTTATTAAAGATAAAGGTTTTGAAATATGTAACCTGGATTGTGTTGTAACTCTTCAGAAACCAAAAATAAAGGAGTTTATCCCCGCAATCCGGGCAGAAATCGCAGGCATACTTAAAACAGCTGCGGATGATGTGTCGGTAAAGGCAACAACAACAGAAAAACTTGGTTTTACCGGCCGGGAGGAGGGTATTGCTGCCTGGGCAGTCGTTCTGCTATCAAAACAGTGAGGTTTAACATGAACCGTCCATGACAATATTTTCAATATTTTGACCAGAGAACTTTGATATTAATTTGTCAGGTCGAACTCGCAAGTAGTACTTGCTCGTTTCACAAAATACAATGAATTTTACATCTGATGTCTTAAGCTAAAAGAATCACAAATCGCATGTAAAATCGACTGAAAGTCAAAATATTGTTATGGAAAGGTGCATAAGACCAATGATTTAATTTGAATATTTACTTATGAATTATACATCAGCTTAACAATTCAAAAAGAACTGAATAATGCATGTATAATTGACGAAGTCAATTCTTTTCATGCGTCTGTGTGTGATTTTACGCAGAAAAAATTTTATGTACATTTAAAAAAAACTATTTTCGCCTCTGATTCTTTTTCCAAAATCTTTAATGTATCGCCTTTATGAGTACAAAAAAAACCCTGGTACTTGGAGCAAGCCCCAATTCAATCAGATTTTCATACAAAGCAGTTAAAAGCCTTCAGAGGCATAATGTTCCCGTTGTGCCCGTGGGAATCAAAAACGGTGAAATAGGAGGTATTGAAATAATCAAGGGTAAGCCGCACATTGATGATATTCATACCGTAACATTGTATGTCGGACCCGCAAGACAAAAAGACTACTATTCCTGGATCATCTCCCTCCGCCCGGCAAGGATAATTTTCAATCCAGGCACAGAAAATGACGAGTTCATGGAAATGGCAAAAAAAGAGGGTATTGAGGTGATGGAGGACTGCACCCTTATTATGCTGAATGCAGGAAGGTACTGATCAGCAGAAAGCAACAATCTCACTGTGCAGTTATCAGATAATAAGGTTAATGCTAAATTGTCAGGTTACTGCTTCTCAAACACAGCATCATAATCATCACCATCTATCCTGTAGGTAAAGTTTATCCTTCTCATATTGGATGATGCAACACCGCTCCCTGAAACCTGAAAACTGTTCTGACGGGAATCGGTGACTGACTGTGGCGGAATTGAAATGTTCAGGCCATTGACATTTGCTGTTACCTGAGCGGCCATATCCAGATTTGAGAAATTACCTATGATAATCCGGCTGTCGTCACCAGGATAATATTCGATACCTGTCAGAAAATTCTGCCTGCCAAAAGCATCACTCTCTTCAGTAACCCTCCATGTACCCTCAAGGGAGCGGGGACCGAATATTTCGTCATCGCATGAGACAAATGCAAGTGAAGCCAGCACCATGATAATTACCAGTCTGAATCTACACATAGGATAAATTATTTAAATAACAGGTCCAGTAAACCATCATCCACCAGGTTGGGCATAGATACCTTAAGCAGCGGTGTACGATGCATCTCAAGTTCCATTGCCTTCATGGCTCCCTTATTCCTGGCCCAGCTTCTGCGGGCAATACCATTGTTAACATCCCAGTGAAGCATCATTGCCAGCTTCCGGTCAGCCTCAGGTGAACCGTCCAGAAGCATGCCAAAACCACCGTTGATAACCTCCCCCCAGCCTACTCCGCCACCGTTATGGAGAGACACCCATGTGGCGCCGCGAAACGAATCCCCTATGACATTATGGACAGACATATCGGCAGTGAAAGCCGATCCGTCATAAATATCGGATGTTTCCCTGAAAGGTGAATC
>SLRB01000248.1 GCA_007131165.1 Bacteroidales bacterium
ATTGATCTGATCAGCTATTTTTAAGGTGTAAATTTTTCCCCTGAACAATATTATCTTTACATATTTGTTAATTCTAAGTCATAACCTGTAACACAACCCAAAAGACAATACTGAACTATATGCCCCTTATTCCCTCACTGATAACGTGGTTCAACGCGAGCAGGATGCACCAGATAGATTTCCTGAAAAAGCATCCTGAAGAGGTACAACGTGAGACCCTGGTCAAGCTTCTCAAGGCAGCTGCAAATACAGAATTTGGTAAAAAGCATGACTTCCGGTCGATAGACTCCGAAAACGGGTTCAAGTCGCGTATGCCCCTGGTTACATATGATGACATCAAGCCATATATAGAACGCCTGAGGAAAGGCGAAGAGAACGTACTGTGGCCCGGTGATATCAGATGGTTTGCAAAGTCATCCGGTACAACCAGCGACAAAAGCAAGTTTATACCCGTAAGCGATGAAGCCCTGGAGGATTGCCATTTCAGGGGGCCAAAGGATATCCTGGCAATTTATACAAAGAATAATCCGGAGACAAAAATATTTTCCGGTAAGGGGCTTACTATTGGGGGAAGCCACCAGGTCAACAATTTCAACAACCAGTCCTTCTACGGCGATCTTTCTGCTATATTGATCGAGAACGCACCTTTCTGGGCCAGCTTGATCCGTACCCCACACACTAAGATTGCACTGCTGGATAAATGGGAGGAGAAACTTGAAAAAGCTTACGAGGATACTTTATACGAGAATGTGACAAGCATGTCGGGGGTTCCTTCCTGGAACCTCGTGTTCCTGAAATATGTGCTTGAGAGGAGTGGCAAATCCAATATACTGGATATATGGCCCAACCTGGAGCTCTTCATTCATGGCGGGATAAGCTTCCTGCCTTACCGGGAGCAGTTTGAAAAGCTGATCCCTTCACCTTCGATGAACTACCTTGAAACATACAATGCATCGGAAGGATTCTTTGCCATACAGGATGAGCCATGCAGGGACGATATGCTGCTGATGCTCGATTATGGCGTTTACTACGAGTTCATCCCGATGGAGGAGCTGGAAAATGAAAACCCCCGGACTCTTGCTTTAGGAGATGTTGAAACATTCAAAAACTATGCGCTGGTAATTTCAACAAACGCCGGGCTGTGGAGATACGTCATTGGCGACACCATTATATTCACATCCCTTTATCCTCACAAAATCAAGGTGTCGGGGCGTACAAAACATTTTATCAATGCTTTTGGCGAAGAGCTGATAATTGACAATGCTGAGAATGCCCTTAAGACAGCCTGCAAAAAAACAGGTGCTGTAATAAGCGACTATACTGCAGGGCCGGTATTTATGAGCGACACCACCAAAGGTGGGCATGAATGGCTCATTGAGTTTGAAGTTGAGCCGGAGAACATGGAATTTTTTAACACTATGCTTGATAATGCACTGCAATCGCTTAATTCGGATTACGAGGCAAAAAGGTACAAGGACATTACTCTCGATCCGCCTATCGTGCATAAAGTTAAAAAAGGCCTGTTCTATGAATGGCTTAAGGAAAAGGGGAAGCTGGGTGGCCAGAATAAAGTGCCGCGCCTTGCAAATAACCGTAAGTACCTTGATGAGCTGATTAAGATTAACGAAAGGCTTTAGCTGATCTTTAAATCAGCGGCCTAAAGGGCGCGGTATTATCATGGGGGCTATTCTCAGGAGTCATGTGCGCTACAGAACTCGGGGTGTTAAGCAAAACCGGGCATAATGATACCTTCTGGGGTGAATAGCCAGGTTTTATCAAATTTTTTAATCAAATAGATTGCCTGCAATGATTTGGCTGTTATTCAGCTGCCTGCTTTTAAAGCAAACGCAAGTACCCGACAATGCTCTTCCTCCGGGAACAGGCTACTTGTATGCCGGTAAAGATACCAACCGCCTCGTGTTGGAACTGGCAGCCTCGTTTCCCGCGGCATCAGACAGGTTTTATACCGACCACCTCGATAATGTGTATTTTATAGACGGTCATCGTATTACCCGTATTACCGTTTCAACAGGCCGGGTGCTCGAATACGGTTCACTGCCAGGTGGGCCGGTTACAACTGCCGATGTATCCAATCCTATGCAGTTATTGCTTTTTTACAGAGATTTCAACAGGGCTGTTTTTCTTGATAATAATCTATCTCCGCTTAGACCGGCATTGAACTTTTCGGGTCTTGGCATAGAACAGGCAACCCTTGCCTGCATATCGGGCCGTGGAGGGTTATGGGTGTTCAGCGACAGGGAACACCGCCTGGTCTATTTCGACGAGCAATTCAGGAATACACACCGCAGCATCATAGTAAGCTCTTTAACCGGGAGTGGCGATCAGCCTGTTTATATGACCGAATCGCAGGGGCGCCTGTTTCTTTATATTCCCCGAAAGGGAATACTCCTTTTCGACAGGTATGCGTCATACCTTAGAACTATTGACTATGACGGGCCTGACCGCTTCCAGGTACTGGGAGGCAGGATCGTGTGGTTTGATAACGGGGCACTTACCGGGATGGATATAGAAAGCGGAGAAAGTTCAGTTTTTGAGCTTCCGGGCGGAGTGGTTATCGATGATGCCAGGCTCCAGCAAGGCAGGCTTTACATATTGTCGGGCAACCTGATGAAAGTGTACAGGATAAGATAAGCTTTGGTTAAGGGCCCGGCAGCTTTTTCCCGGCACGATCTATTTTGACTGCAGGGCATTTCAGAAAATGGCAGGTTACGTCAGGGCCCGGTCTGTCGGGGCCGGCGGTGCAAAATTGATCAGGCTACAGGTTATTACCCAAAAAAGTGTTAATTTAGTTGAGTATATTTTGAGTTGATGCCGGCCTAAAGGTTATGTGGCGGCTTTCTATAAAACCTTTTTTTTATGCACATTGCAGTTGCCGGGAACATAGGTTCCGGAAAAACGACCCTTACGGAATTACTTTCGAAACACTATAAGTGGGAGGCAAATTACGAGGACGTTGACGACAATCCCTATTTGAACGATTTTTATGAGGATATGCAGAGATGGTCATTTAACCTGCAGATCTACTTTCTTAACAGCAGATTTAACCAGATACTGGAAATCAGGAAGCAGGGCAACACTGTGATCCAGGACAGGACTATTTACGAAGATGCTTACATTTTCGCTCCCAACCTTCATTCCATGGGACTGATGTCGACAAGGGACTTTGAGAACTATTTTACCCTGTTCAACCTGATGAGCTCGCTTGTGCAACCCCCCGATCTGCTTATTTACCTGAGAGCATCGGTACCCACACTGGTTTACCAGATTCAGAAGCGGGGACGCAAATACGAGGACAATATCAGGCTTGATTATCTTAAAAGGCTGAATGAAAGGTATGAGGCGTGGATTGCCTCCTACAACCTTGGCCGGATGCTGGTGGTAGATGTTGACAATATTAAATTTACCGACAGCAATGAAGAACTGAGCAAGGTGATCGACAGGGTTGATGCCGAATTGTTCGGGCTTTTCTGAAAATATTTCCGGTGTGAATATACGGTCGCGGGACGCCTGGCGCAACAGCGACCGCGGTTGCGGATTAATATCCCTTATCTCCGGTCGTTTCGGGCCCCGGACAAGCGGAAGCAGCGGAAGGTGGTTCTCACGGAAGGTGGTTCTCACGGAAGGTGGTTCTCACGG
>SLRB01000016.1 GCA_007131165.1 Bacteroidales bacterium
ATCAGGTCATTGCCTCTCTTCAGCTTGTCAAGCTCCTCGAGTACCACTATCGGTATAACAAGATCATTGTCCTGAAAGCGATATATGCACTGGTAGTCATGCAGAAGAACATTCGTATCCAGTACGAAGGTCTTTTTCGTTTTCCCCATTAATTCCGATGGAGTTAATCTGTTTTCTTAAATCCAAAAATAAAAAAATTAAATGGTTTTTATCAGGGGCGGCCTTGTTAAATAAGTCTTAAATTTGTCACCTCTCGGCTCAGCCGGTTAAAGCAACCGGGACTATTAATAATTTTGCAAACAAAAACCTAATTTTTTATGGACACCTTCAATGCAATCAAAACAAGGAGGAGCATCAGGAGATACGAAGGCAAAGAGATACCACGCGAACAGATAACCGGGCTTTTAGAAGCTGCCATGTATGCACCGTCAGCCAGAAATGAACAGCCCTGGCACTTTGTGGTAGTAACAGAGAGAGACCTGCTCGACAGGCTGATGAAGGCCCATCCCTATGCATCAATGCTGGCGGAGGCACCACTTGCAATCCTTGTATGTGGCGACACCAATCTTGAGAAGAGCAAGGGCTACTGGCCGGTGGACTGTTCGGCTGCTACCCAGAACATCCTGCTTGCAGCACATGCCTGGAGTCTGGGCAGTGTATGGCTCGGTGTCTACCCCCGCTCTGAGAGAATGGAAGCTATTAGGTCAATCTTCTCATTGCCGGAAAATATCCAGCCTTTTTCACTCATCGCCCTGGGACATCCTGCCGAGGAAAAAGAAACCCCTGACAGGTATAAGCCCGAACGTATTCACATTAACGGTTGGGAGACCCGGTGATTGCGAATAAAAAAGCCTGTCTGCACAGGCCTGTGTAGGTGTTGTCAATACCGGGGCCACTATACATAGGATGTGAAAAAAATGACAACAGTTCCAGGAATGTATAACAGCCTGTTAAACGTCAGGGCAACATTTTAAAGCGTTCCATACTTTCCAAAACCGAATCTTTATATCTGCTGACCACAGCACTATGAACTATCAAGAGACTCTCGAATACCTTTTCAGCCGTTTGCCGATGTACCAGCGTATAGGCAAAGCCGCATACAAGGCAGACCTGGAAACGACACATGCGCTGGATGAATATTTCGGCCATCCACACAGGCAATTCAGTTCTGTTCACGTTGCAGGTACCAACGGCAAGGGATCGGTATCGCACATGCTTGCCTCGGTGCTGCAGTCGGCCGGACACAAAACAGGCCTCTACACATCACCTCACCTGCTCGATTTCAGGGAGAGGATCAGAATTGACGGAGCCCCGGTTAGCCGGGAATTCGTTATTGAATTCACCAGCCAGCACCAGGCCGTATTTGAACAGCTGAAACCCTCGTTCTTTGAAATGACTGTAGCCATGGCATTTGCATATTTTGCAGCAGAGAAGGTCGATATAGCGATAATAGAGACAGGTATGGGAGGAAGGCTTGACTCCACAAATATCATTACCCCCCTGGTTTCTGTTATTACAAACATCGGACTGGACCACACCGAATTCCTTGGCAGCACCCTGCCTGAGATAGCCGGTGAAAAGGCAGGAATTATCAAACCGGGTACGCCTGTTGTTATTGGAGAGATGCAGCCTGAAACAAAAGATGTATTCATTGAAGCGGCCAGTCGTTCGGGGTCGAAAATAAGCTTTGCCTCAGAAGAGTACACCTGCGAATTTGCAACACGCACCAAAGGGGGGCTGCAGTCGCTCAACTTAAAGGCAACCCTGGAGGGTCACCGGGCTCCTGGCATCACCGGATCTGGAACAGAAACCCAACAGGGCGGACTGAAAGGAGCCGGGGCGGGATACCGGCCCTCGGGCCTCAACAGAACCGGGGCGAAGAAACAACCATCCCAACCCACAGGGGATGGGTGCACTGCAGCAGACTGGGAAAACCTTGAGACTGACCTGCTGGGTTTATACCAGCAAAAGAATGCAGTCGCAGCCCTGCATACCATTGATATTCTAAGAGAACAGGGTGTTAACATCAGTCGCGACGAGGTGTATACCGGCATGCGACAAGTTGTTTCAGCTACTGGATTCATGGGACGCTGGCAGATTGCAGGCACTAACCCGCTGGTGGTGTACGATACCGCTCACAATGCTGACGGAATAGAGGCCGTGCTCCTCCAGATAAGGGAAACTCCCCACAAACATCTGCACATGGTGCTGGGATTTGTAAACGACAAGAATACAGAAGAGATCCTTCGCATGCTCCCGGCGGGCGCGACCTTTTACTTTACCATGGCATCGATACCGAGATCGCTCGATGCCGCTGAACTTTACAGGAGAGCGCTTGCGGCAGGCCTTTCAGGCAGGGCATACCCTGACGTGCCCGATGCCGTATCGGCAGCCCTTGCAGCTGCCGGGTCCGACGACCTGATATTCGTGGGAGGCAGCACCTTCGTTGTGGCCGATGCAGCCGCCGGGCCCCTACCCTTTACTCATACCTGAACCGTTTAAGCGGGTCCGACTGGCAGGCTGAACTTTTCCGGTCCTGTGCCGATTACTCATACCTGAGCGATTCAACCGGGTTGCGACGGGCTATACTCCATGTTTTCCAGATAGTGATGACCGTTTGCAGGACAAGCACAATGACCACACCAAGAACAAAAAGCCACCAGCTCAGGGGAGCCTTTACTGCATAATCCCTCAGCCATCTGTCCAGCAAAAAATAGCTCACCGGGATGGCAACTGCCGAGGCTATGGCAATCCACTTAAGTGAACCGTAGTAAAGAATGGCCATCATTCGCGGGGTTGAACCGCCAAGGACCTTGCGGATACCTATCTCCTTGGTTCTCCTTGAGATGGTATGCGAAACCAGCATGAATATGCCCATCATCACGATCAAAACCGCTATGGCAGCACTCACCCTGATGATCCTGCCGAGCCTCTGCTCGGCTGCATAAAAGTTACGGTAAATACCGGAGGTGTAACTAGTACTCATAATGTATCCCTCATCAAAGGACTTCAGTGTCTGCTCAATCTTCTCCATTGCCAACCTGGTGTCGGCGGTAGCCGCCAGCCTTACCATGATGTTGTTAATATGATCCCTGTAAGCAGTAATCACAAGGGGTTGAATTTCATTTGCAGCAGATGAATAGTGAAAATCCCTTACCACGCCTATCACCTCCAGAGGATCCTGAAACATAACCACCTGCCTTCCCACAGCCGAACTCAGTCCGAGCATTCTCTCCGCCGCCTCGTTCAGTATAACAGTTTGCCTGTCGGTGGCTAGTTCAGGATTAAAGAACCTGCCCTCCTTCAGTTCCAGCTCCAGCAGATCACACAGACCAGGCTGAACCCGGTATTCGTTGATCGTAAGAATGTTGTCAGCCGGACTTTCAAGCAGCCTGATACCCTGGCCGCTGGTTCCTCCACCAATAGTGTGGCCCGACGCAGCTACACCTTCAATTTCAGGTATTGTAAGCAGCTGTTCCCTGATATCCGGGTATTGCCTTCTCATATTGTCATTCAGGTTGTGGATATTCACGAGCCCCTCGGGATTCAGTCCGGGTGGCAGGTTTTGCATATAGGTTACCTGGTTGGTGATACCGAAAAGATATGTAAGAAGCACCAGTGTAATTATAAGCTGCATTCCCCCGGCCAGGTTCAT
>SLRB01000336.1 GCA_007131165.1 Bacteroidales bacterium
AACATTTGCTTTTGAGATATCATGACCTACCTCCCTGAGTTCTCCCCATGTTTTGCCACCATCCCTGCTTGGTCGTAAAAATTTACCTTTACCAGTGAAAGCTAAAACAGTTCCGTCATGGGCAGTGACAATGCTCCTGCCGCCCCGTCCCTCAAAAAGCTTCTCCATTAAAAAAAATGGCTCACCCATAAACTTTTCAAGTGATTGGTGTTGATTCTGATCCTGATTGAGACAGGAATTTGCAGAAAAAGCAAAGCATATAATTGCAGAAATAGTTAAGAAATAATTTTTAGTTGCCATTTGTACAAATTTGGTTAAAAAAGTTAATATTCAATTAATTCATGTTCAGCAAGCAATTCATGTTCAGCAAGCAATTGATGCTCAACAGGTGATTCATGTCAGGTGTTTCAAATCAGATGAATTCCATCAGAAACTCAATGATTGTGGAACCGACGAAGTCGCCCCCTGATCCTTTATGCAGCGAACAGAAAAGCCACTCTGCTTGTTGTAATAACCTCTGCCCACCCCCTCATCGCCAAAAAGCAGGTAATAGCCCCAGGCTGTATCGGCCAGATCCTCTGTAGTGGTCCACCAGTAACCGACCCGTCTGCTGTAGCGCCAGAATGTACCATCCGGATAACGCAGGTTGCCCGGAAGGGCGGTAAACCCGGTTTCGTTTGTAGCTCCTGTATTGGGGTAGCTCCAGGTTCCTGTGTCCTTGAGCTTACCTCCTGCCACGGCTCTCCCGTCAAGATTTTCGATCAGTTCTTCCCAGTCCTCACTTGCTGGCACGCGCCATCCTTCAGGACACAGGCCCCTGTGATCATTTACCGCATACCAGTTGTATAACCTGCCATATTTATCACCATTATCCGGATCGTTCTGGTAATAGCACCATGCAGGCCTTCCCTTTTCTCCAAGTCTTTCCCATTGCTCACCTGTTTTTGCTTCGGGTATCGAATCCCCGTTCATGAATATGCTCACATCCAGATTTAGGGTCATCCATTCCTGGTTGCCGATTTTTACTCTGTTGCTGTAATCTTTTAATTGATCTTTACTTCCGCTATCAGAGAAACTGACTACACTGCCATCCATTGCGGAAAAGATAAGTCTGCCGGTTATGGCAATCATACCGTCAAAAACCGGAGGTGCATCCAGATTAAACCCGGACTTTTTTTCACCCGAATCGGAACAAATTGCCCAAAGTTGTCCGCCCGACCGGCCTTCCCAGACAGATACCGGATCTTCGGCAGCTAAAGGATCATCCGGGCCGGCGACAAACAGTGTTTTGTCCGCCAGCACCATGGCACGAACGTACAGACCGGTCTGCTTTTCCCATGGGAATACCTCGCTTTCTGCATGTCTGCGCGGATGAACTGAACTTCTCCGGGCGAACAGACGATAACCGGCTCTGCCGAGCCCCACGTGGCTGCCATCAGGACTATAGCGGTCGCGCCCAAAACCAAAGATGTTTTCACCACCGATAACAAGCAACCTGCCGCTTGGGACAAGATTGCCCATAAGTGGCCAGTAACCGTATCCTCCATCCATTTTATCTCCGGCAATCCAGTAAGTCCGGTGCCACCATGAATCATCGAGAAATCCTGCCGGACTGTGAAGGTGGGGTTCAGAATAAGGTTTCACCTCCCCGTCAAGGTTGAACTGCATATGACGCATAAAGACAGAATTGTTCCCGGCAGAAAGTATATCATTCAAAGCCCCCGGCATACTTTGCCCGGGAGTGGGAAGCGGCATTGGATGAGGCTGATGCCCTGTCTCAGGATCCCTGCTGTTGACCACTGTCGTGGAAAGGTCATGTCCTGTCCGTGCATCAAGCCTGGCCATCACAATCCCGCCATCCAGATAGCTTGACCTGCCGGCACTGGCATACACAACAGCCTCCTCCGAACCGGGGCCGGGCAGCACCACAACACTTCCGTGAACAGGCCATGCCGATTCCAGCTGCCCGTCGACAACGATCAGACGGTCTGAAAGCGCTGCGCGGTAACGCCATGCAAGGCTCCCGTCTTCGGCACTGAGGCAATAAACCCGACCATCGGCTGAGCCAAAGAAGACCCGCCCCTGCCAGATTGTTGGGGGTGAATCTATCCGGCCCCCTGCAGTAAAACTCCACAATTCACTGCCACTTATTGCATCAATGGCATAGAGGGTATGGGTCTCCCCTGAGGCGACATAAACCCTGCCGGCAGCCGCTACCGGTGTTGTAAGTGGCGGCTTCAGTTCAATTCGCCAGTCCATCTTCAAATCAACAGGAACAACGGCAGATGTGTATCCACTGCGGCCCGGATCATGCCTGTATGTCGGCCAGTCCCCAACCAGATCGCAAGGCGGCTCTGATTTATCATATGCAATACCTTTTTCCAGACGTCTGCCCGTTAATGATCTGACAGGCTCCGCAGGACCTGCGGAGAGGGCATGGAATGAATTTAATTTGGCAAGTATGAAACAGGCACAGGGGTGTGGAGGAGCATAGAGCAATCCATTTGCAGGAAGTATCCCGTACTGGCATTCACCGCGCACCCAATGGTTGGCTATTGCCTTGCCGGTTTCAACATCCTGAAATTCAACTCCCGCCCTGCTGGTAATAAGAAAACGGTTTGTAGCCTTATTACGGTAACAGCGGGAATGATACAAGGTAGGATTATAAAATTCATGGTCTGCAGGCCGTGTCCGCTTAACCTCCCCGGTTCGGGGATCGCGGCCCTCTACAATTCCAGGATCGGCCGTCCCGACAAGATTTCCTGTCCATACCAGTCCCCCGGCAACAAGTATGTCAACCGGTGAATTAAAGTTCTCATAACATGGAGCAGACCATAACCGCTGACCGTCACCGGCAGCAAATGCAATAATTTCACCTTCCTGGATATCATCAGCCCTGACATTGATTCTCCATCTTACATGATGTTGACTTTCCCCTGCCGGATTATCAGGAACTCTGCGGTCCGCTGATAGTACCACATCATCATACACCACAAGTGTGGGGGCTGACCAGGAACGTCTGTCGACGCTGACAGGACGTTCAGACCTCCATAATTCAGCGCCACCATTCACCTCAAGGCAGATCACATGCTGAGTGTTCTGAAAATACAGACGGCCTTCTGCTACCGCAAGTGTGGTTGGCATAATATAACCCGTTTCGGGGCTCGTCTTATGCCAGATAGTCTTACCTGTAAAAGCATCAACAGCCATCAGCCGGGTAGGCGGACGTTCCTCATAGTAATCAGGAAAACCACGGTCCTGCTTCTCAGGATCAGCATGATGCCTGTGTATTTCCATATCGGGGGCTTCCTCGCCGGTAACAAGGTATAAAACACCTTCTGAATAAATAATCTCCTGCGCATTAATGGTTTGATCATATACCCGGAGGGTTTTTCCTGTAGCGCCATCAAGTGACACCACTGGTTTGCCATAACCAGGCGTGACATAAACGGTGTCACCTGCTGCCACAAGTCTGCGCGCCAGATCAGGGGGACCGGTGCGAAAAGGACGAAAGCGCCATTCCCAGGGGCCCACAGGTTTTTCCCATAAAGCTGCTCCATTGAATGCATCGCGGGCCACCAGGGTCCACTTTGATGGCATGGTTATATCAACTGCGGGACCCATATCCATGATGTAAAA
>SLRB01000137.1 GCA_007131165.1 Bacteroidales bacterium
GTGCTGGATGCCAACTATAATGAAGACGGATCTGATTACGATTCGGGCAATTTCGACTGGACCTACTGCAAAATACCCGGTGACCAGAAAAAGTGGCTGCAAGATGAGCTGGGTAAGGATAATCTGCCAGTAATAGTTTTCACACACCAGCTCCTTGATTCATTTTCAGGCGTCTCTGAAAGTCATTGTATTGACAATGCAGACGAAGTTGTCACTATCCTTGAAAAGCATGATAGTGTTATCGCAGTTTTCCAGGGTCATTACCACAGCGGCCATTACAGTTTCAGGAACGGGATCCATTATTATACGATGAAGGCGATGGTTGAAGGAAGCCTTCCCGAAAATAACAGCTATGCCATTGTTGAAGTTGATGAAGACCTGAATATCACCATTACCGGGTATTGCAATTGCGATGATTTTTTCATGAAGTACCCTGAAAAAACATAAACTATACCAGATTAAACATATGCAATTGTTTGCATCAGGTTTAGTTCACCTTAAAAACCCGCATCCTGAGGGTGCGGTAATGTCTTCGCGGTAAGACCAAACAAGGTTCCCTCCTTAATCACCCAGCACTTCGAACCTGAAGCGTTCAATGGCAGGCACCGTGCGTTCCGCTGCAACTATATCCTCTACCCTGTCAATCACCTCTGGATACATATGAGCTATGTTGAATAATTCACGCGGATCGCTGGTCAGGTCGTACAATTCCCATTCGGGATTTCCGTTATGCATGTCCTTTCGCAGGGCCTTGTAATTTCCAACTCTCACAGCCATCTGTCCCCCGGAAGCCGGAAACTCCCAGTAAAGAAACTCAGGCTGTGGCTGCCTCTCACCTTTCAAAACAGGGAAGAAACTTGTTCCGCTGGCATATTCAGGTGTTTCGAACCCTGCAATATCGCCAAATGTGGGCATTATGTCGTAGAAAACAGATATGTGGTCAGTAACTGATCCCGAAGGAACAACGCCGGGCCATGATGCGATCATGGGCACCCTGATGCCGCCCTCATGAAGGGATGCCTTGCCGTAACCCTGCCCGCTCCGGAAAGGACCTCCACTCTCAAACCAATGAGAATCGGCGCCTCCGCTAAATGAAGGACCGTTATCGCTGGTGAATATGATCAGGGTGTTGTCGTAAATGCCAAGATTCTTAAGCTGCTGAACCAGCAGGCCCACATTATGATCCAGGTAACTTACCATTGCAGCATACGCTGCTCTTGGGTACCGGTGAGGGAAATATGACCTGTCTCCCGTATATGGTTCCTCATCGCCGAATTTTTCCACATAGTAATCCACCCACTCCCCGGGAGCCTGTAACGGCACATGAGGTATCGGGGTGGCCCAGTAAAGGAAGAAAGGATTATCCTTATTATCATCCACAAATCCGGTAATGGCATCAAACATAAGATCAGGTGCATAATCATTCAGTTCGAAAGGGGCATAACTGTTCATATCATAAGGGTCATCCCCCTCATTCAAAACGGTATGAGGCGCAACTGTATCATTATCCAGGTGGACGCGACGGTCATTTTCCCATAAATGCACCGGGTAATAGGTGTGAGCCTGGCGCTGGCAGTTATATCCGAAGAAGTAGTCAAATCCCTGCTTATTCGGTACTCCTTCGGTGTGAGGAGCACCCAGGCCCCATTTGCCGACTACTGCAGTTTTATATCCGGCAGATTGCAGCAGGGTACCTATTGTAACCGTACCGGCCTTGAGCGGACGCTGACCTTCAAGGGTTGAGTCGGCAATCATGGCCGTGTAGCTCCAGACATCTCCCCGTTGCCCCCACTCGTCATTTCCGCGTATATGAGCCTTACCTGTATGCAGCCCTGTAAGCAATGCAGCCCTGGCGGGAGCGGATACAGGTGAGCCGCTGTAATGATCAGTAAAAATCATACCTGAGGCAGCAAGCAAGTCTATATTTGGTGTCTCAATCCGAGTCTGCCCGTAGCATCCCAGTTCGCCATATCCAAGATCGTCGGCAAGAATATAAATGATATTTGGTTTTTGTTTTTGGTTTTGCTCAGCAACCGGACCGGCACAGGAACCGAGACCGATACCCAATCCCAACAGGCCAATTCCTGTAAGAGTTTTATCCATAATTTTGAGAATTTGCATATATCTTTGGTAAATATATGCTTGTCAAATATAGAAATAAAAAAAAGGACACAATTCCCATTTATTGATTATGTTTAATATTTTACATATTTAAAAGTACGGTAAACAATCGTTAAACCCGGTATTGCGATAATTGTGTCATTATATTGTTCAATCCTGTATCCCATTTATTATGAAAACTTTTATTTTATACCACATCCGAAGGTTTTTGCTTTTCACCATAAGCCTTGCACTGTTTTCGTCCTGTTCAGTCAATAGCGAAAAGGAGTTTTATACTGTTGGGGATTTCCCCTCAGTACCCAAGATAGACGCACATTTTCACTACAACACGACTGACACACGTTACCTTAAGTTTGCAGATTCACTTAACATGTGGTTTGTTTCACCCAATGTGGATGCAGGAAGGTCAATAGACGAGCAGTTCAGTACAGCAAGTATGCTGAAAAAAGAGTTCGGGGACAAATTCTTATTCCTGGGAACATTCCCTGTGGATAATTTTGGCAAGCCGGATTTTGCCGGTGAAATAATTGAACGGATTGAGAAAGCTATGAAATATGAAGCTTCCGGCATCAAGATATGGAAGAATATCGGGATGGAACTTAAAGACCAATATGGTGATTATGTCATGATAGACGATCCCGCCTTTCACCCTGTTTTTGAATACCTGCAGGAAAAAGGCATCCCGGTTCTGGGCCATCTTGGTGAACCATTGAACTGCTGGCTTCCTCTTGATGAGATGACACTTGGCAATGACCGGAGGTACTTTCAGAATAATCCTCAGTACCATATGTACCTGCATCCTGAGGCGCCATCATATGACGATCAGATCACAGCCCGAGACAATATCCTTGATATGTACCCCGGTTTAAAGTTCTCGGGTGCCCACCTTGCCAGCCTGGAGTGGAGCGTTGATGAACTGGCCGAAAGATTTGAATCCTTCCCGGAGCTGAAAGTTGATCTTTCTGCCAGGATAGGACACCTGCAGTACCAGTCCCTCGAAAACCCCGACAGGGTTCGTGATTTCATGATAAAATACCAGGACCGGATAATGTACGGCTCCGATATGTCAGTGAGCGAACGCAGCACCGACTATGGCCGTATGACCGCGAACCTTCACCAGCGGTGGATGGACGACTGGATTTACCTGGCCACCGACTCAGCAATTGTAGTAAATGACCTTGAAGGGCAGAAAGTTGCAGGGCTAAAACTACCCGCCTCTGTTATTGACAAAATCTTCTTTACCAATTCAAGGAATTTTTTTTCGTATTGATAACAGTTGAACTGAGCGATGTATCCCTTGTTATAACTGAAAAAAAGCACCTTGCCTTTTCAAAGGAACTACCAAACCTTTGACAACGACAAGGTGCTTCGTTTAACCCCAATTTACCTTACACCATTCAATAACCGGGGTTCTGTTCAAGTACACCAGGCTGAAGATCAAGCTGGGCCTGAGGTATGGGCTGATACTTATCCCTTTCGGTAAAGGTTGCCCCATCCATAAAGCCCCTGATGTCATTTTGCGCAAATTCATTAAGCGTTTCGGCCATTGGCATGGAATTAAGCCCTGCAGGCAGATCATCCCATCGTCGCAGATCAAAGAACCGGATACCTTCTGTAGCGAATTCCAGCCTTTGCTCCCACTGTACTGCACGCATAGCCTCTTCCTGGCTGGCAAAGGGAGGATACAGCCCAACCTTGTAATTTGCAGCCGGCTGATCCCAGTCAACATCGCCGCCACTCATGTAATCATCTGCACTTGTGCCAGGGCCCCAGGGATATGCTGCACCGGGAAGTTCATATATCTGTACCCTTCCCATCACATATTCATTGTCAGCACGTTCCCTGACCATGTTAACATATTCACGGGCAAGCTCAAGATCGCCGTCGTATGCAGCCACTTCGGCCCTCCAGAGAAGGATATGGGCATAACGAATATAATCATAGTTAAGCGCGTTAACTCCGGTCATCCATCCCGTTGACTGAACAAGGTCATCTGACTGGTAAAACATCGGCTTCAGGGCAGGCATATAAGGTCCGCCTTCACTCTGGCTCCGTACCCAGTCACGTCCCCTGTTAATGCCCCAGTCAAGAAATGGAATTCCCCTGCGGCCAACAGTCCAGTCAAGCCTCGGATCAACCTCGTCATCAAAAGGAATGAACTCAGCCGACGAGCTAACTCCTGAATCATGTTTAAGATGAACATTGACCTGGTCAAATACCGGCAACCCGTTTTCATCAACTCTGAAAGCATTTACAAGGTTTTGCGAGGGCTGATGGAAACCGCAGCATGTGCCAATATCCGCTCCGTGCGGAAAATTCAGTCCGATACCCATCTCAGCATTGGCACCACAGCAACCCCCGTCATTTACAGAAGTCTGGATGGCAAATACCGATTCGGGGTGGTTATTATGTTCAATTCTGAAATTGTCATAGAAGTTATGATTAAGCTCATATCTTCCGCTGTTTATGATCTCGTCAAGCAACGGCCTTGCTGAATCATAATCCAGAACCTGAAGATGTGCCCGCGCAGCAAGTCCCATTGCAGCGTAGCGTGTGGGACGTCCTACCTGTGCCTGCGTCGGCGGGAGATTCTCGTAGGCATATTCAAGGTCGCTTAAAATATGCGCCAGAACAGCACCTTCGGGGTTGATATTCGATACCTCATCCGGGTTTTCTGTATCTTCAGTAATTATTGGTATATTTTTAAATACAAGCCATGCTTCAAAATTATACAATGCCCTTAGAAAGTGGGCTTCGGCCCGGAGCCGGGTCTCAACCTGGGGTTCCAGCTCAGTCCCGTCAATTACGGTGAAAACCTGGTTTACACGATACACGCCCCAGCCAAATGCCCATTGCCATTTCTGATGCGGATACCAGTTGTCTGTCAGTGTTTCCCAGCGTTCAATGTCGTTTACAATTGCCTGGTCACCAAACTCAGATCCTTTATAAGCATCATCTGAGGCCGCAGACCCATAGGACCAGTTTTGTATGGATGCACCCCAGTCCAGCACCCATTCCGCACTGCCGTCGATCATCCCGTACACCCCAAGCAGCAAGGCATCTATACCTTCTTCAGTATAAAACACAGGTTCTGCTGTAGATCCCGGGGGCTCTTTTTCGAAGAATTCCTCCGAGCATGAATATGCAAGGATAAGTAGAAACGAAGCGATTATTATTGATAGCTTTTTCATCTGTATATAGTTTTTAATTTTTTTGTTTTGATATTATCTCTTCAAGGTTCGATGAAACCCATTTTATTCTTCATGTGAGACGGATTGTAAGCCAAACGCTGGCATGGGTTCATGATAGCTTTTGGCCGGTTTGATCTCAACTACAATCCAAGATTCACACCAAGCATAACCTGGCGCGGAGTCGGCCACGCACCCTGGTCAATACCCATATGACCACCTGATGAATGCAACTCAGGATCAAGTCCGCTATACCCTGTTATTGTAAACAGATTTGTTACCTGGGCATATAACCGGAGATTCCTGACCTGAAGCCTGGCTGCCATCTGTTCGGGCACATTATAGGTGATTCTCAGGTTTTTAAGTCGCAGGAAAGAACCATCTTCAATATAGTGCGTTGATGGAACCTGGGTTCCTGTAGCCTGGTCCTGTATTGCAAGTATGGCATCCTCATTGTCTTCAAGATACGGACTGCCCCATGAGCTGTAAAGAGCATCGGTGCTTCTGCCGCCATGAAACATCCCATAGTCGATCCAGCGCCTTACATAGTTAATCATGTCATTTCCATAACTTCCATAGAAGAACATACTCAAATCGACATTACCATAACCAAGGTCTACATTAAGTCCGCCGGTGAAATCAGGATGCGGGCTTCCAATATAGGTCTGATCGGCCGCATCTACATATCCGCTGCCGGTTACGTCACGGTACTTGAACCTGCCTGGCCTGTTGTAGTCGCCTTCGGGACCAAATGCCGGGGGATGCGCATCAGCCTCTTCCTGGGTCTGGAATATACCATCAACCACATATCCGTAAAATTCCGGAAACGCACGTCCTGCAGTAGTACGCGTATAATACATCTGGCGCAGTCCCCCAAAAATCAGATCTTCCTCCAGATCATCAGAAAGCCTTACAATCTCGTTAACGTATCTTGAAATAGTACCGGTAACAGCATACCTGAACTGACCATCGAATGCGGTATTGTTATAACCTAATTCAAGATCAAATCCCGTGTTTTTCATTTCGCCGATATTTACGAACGGTGGGGTTGCAATACCCATTGTGGATGGCACACCAACCTGGTAAAGCATATCGCTTGTGTTTCTTTCCCAAACGTCAAATGCAAAATTGACCCTGTTTTCAAGCAACTGGATATCCAGGCCAATATTGAATGTTTCTGTTGTTTCCCACGAAACATCAGGATTACCCATGACATTTGGCTGGAACCCTATGCGCAGCGTGGTGCCAGTGCCGCCTATGGGATAGCCTGCATGAACAGTATGTGTGGCAAATGTGGTGTATGTTGCATAGTTACCAATCTGGTCATTTCCGGAAATACCCCAGCCAAGGCGCAGCTTCAGCATATCGAGCCAGTCCCTGGTACCTAACATAAATTCCTCCCTGGAAATATTCCAGGCAAATGAAGCCGCGGGGAAATTTGCATATCTGTTATCCGGACCGAATCTTGATGAACCGTCCCGTCGCATTGTTACTTCAAAAAGATATCTCCCCATAAGGTCGTAATTCACGCGACCGAAAACCGAAAAAAGCGACCATTCTGACAATGAGCCTGCATTCTCCTGGTTATCTTCGCCTGACGAGAGTTGCATGTAAGTCGGATCAATCGAAAAATAATCTGTCCTGCTTGCGTCCATCCATTCATACTGGTTGTCAATAGCTTCAGTACCCAGTATTACATTCAGCCTGTGGTCATCTCCAAATGTCGTACTGTAATTCAGGGTATTGGACCAGTTCCACTGGAATGTGTAGTTGTTATTGCGGTTCAGCACATTGGTGAGGTCAGGCTCGGAGTGCTCCATGTTAACAAGTGTACGCCACCTGCCGTTCCATTGCCCGTAGTTATAACCGAGAGTACTCCTGAAAACAAGTCCGTCGACAATTCTGGTTTCTCCATATACATTGCCGATTATGCGGAAATATGAACCACCATCATGTCTTGCACGCTCAAGCATTGCTACGGGGTTTGCTGAATTACCCATTGCAGGCGCTCTCGAACCGCCATAATTACCTCCAATATCATATACAGGTATTATCGGCTGTGAACGGTATCCCTGTGATATTACCGTGCCCTCGCCACCATCGGACAAATTACCATGTTGCCTGTTATAGGAGACCTGGAGTGACTGCCCTGCTCTCAAATAATCGGTAATACCGGCATCAGTATTTGCACGGAATGTATATCTCTCAAATCCGGTATGATTTAACATGCCTTCTTCATTCAGATATGATCCGGAAAATGCATAATTCAGATTTTCTGCACCCCCGGTTATTGCCAGATCATACTCATGGACAATTGCATTACGGAACATTTCATCATACCAGTTGGTACCTGTCCTGTTTGCCGGCATAATAACATAACCGGGATAATCATACAGACCGGGATCTGTTCCCGGATCACCTTCCATTGCCCCGGCAGGCATAATATAATCGGGTATTACAGGATCAGTACCACCACCATACTGCGGATGTTCCCAGTCAACACCGGGGGTGTTACCCATGTTCCTTGCCTCCATGAACACTATTTCACCATACTCCTGTGTATTCAGTAAGTCATACTGGTTGATTGCCTGAGACACTCCGGTACGGGCTGTAAAATCAAATGACGGCCTTTGATCTTCCTGTCCACGCCTTGTTGTAATTATAACCACGCCATTTGCTCCACGGGTTCCATAAATAGCAGCCGACGATGCATCTTTAAGCACAGATATGGACTCTATGTCGTTAGGATTAAGATTGTTGCCTGGTCCGGCCGGAACTCCGTCAATAATATACAACGGCTCATTGTTAGTTATGGTACCAAGTCCGCGAACCCTGATCGTCGCTTCACCACCGGGCACATTGGAAGTTGTTACGGTTACGCCGGAAACCTGACCCTGGATCCGGCCAAGTGCACTTGGTGCGGTAGAAATATCGAGATTCTCTGCCCCGATTGTAGAAACGGAGCCTGTAAGCTCCTCCCGGAGACGGGTTCCGTACCCTACTACCACAATCTCCTCAATGTATTCCAACTCAGGGTCCATAGTTATTTCCAGGTATTCCCTACCCTCAATAGGTACGTTCTGCCTGGAAAATCCGACAAATGATATAACAAGTACTTCATCGGGGGAGGGCACGGTAAGGCTGAATACACCATCAGGGTCGGTTATGGTACCAATTGTGGTGCCCTCAACAAGAATATTTACACCAGGAAGAGTTTCGCCGTCAGGATCCATGACTACTCCACTAACCTGGTGATCCTGTGCATTCAATTGAAATGCGCACAGGATCATTACAACAAAAGCTCCTGAGATCTTATGAATCAAGGAGCTTCTCTTCCTGAGATATTCTGAAGAATAAAACAGGATACAAGTTATAATACTAAGTAGTTTTTCCATGTAATAAAGTTTTTGGATTAGATATAGTTTAATACATCTTCCTGCCGTCCAAAACCTGTACCGCAAAAAAAACTGCCCTGACATTATGTTCCTGTAAAACTGTGTTTTATAAAAAGGTTTTTAAATAACCCTTATCCATGGTGTGGAATTATTACACAAAAAAACGTAGAATTAATACACGATGAAGTGTAGAGTAATTGCACAAATATGTTAAAACCGTCACTGAAGAAAGGCAATTAATGAAAGCCGCATCAACCTTCGGCAGACAAAACAACATGAACAAACCATACTGGTTTGATATGGTAAGGTCCATAAGACCAATGATTTAATTTAAATATTTTCTTATGAAACCCCCATCAGACTATGTCAGACAAAATAATATTTATAAAGCATGGGGGTTCCATGGATTGAAAAGCAAAATAGCCTAACCTCGAATCAGTAACATATTGTAAAATAAATTGATAACTATACTTTATACGAATGAACCTCAAAAAACCGCACTACAACGCTGCATCGGGCCAGGGTGCGGGTTGGCCGGTTGATCTGAAAGAAGGGCGGTGGGCATTAACCTTCCTGAGGTATTCTCCAAGTTCAGTTGCGAGTTCCCGCACAATTCCGGGCTCTGCTTCAGCCAGATTTTTCTTCTCGCCAATATCAGCAGCAACATTAAAAAGCTCAAAACGCTGATCCTTATACCAGTATATCAATTTCCATTCGTCTCGCCTGATTGTACTTGTTGTACCGATCCCGGGCCCTGTTCCTCCCCACTTGTTCGGGTAGTGCCATACAAGGCTGCGGCCGGCGGCCGTGCCTCCTTCCTGAAGAAGGTGAGGCATAAAAGAGACCCCGTCAACATGTTGCACTGTCTCGTAATTTTCAGCTCCGGCAATCTCAAGGATAGTAGGGAAATAGTCTTCAATTATCAGGTAATCACGGTTTACCGATCCGGGCTCTACAACCCCGGGCCATCTTACCAGCATCGGAACCCTGATGCCACCCTCATAAGCAGACCCTTTTCCGCTGTTGAGCGGCCAGTTGTGCGTATGTGGCTCTCCTCCCCGTGCATGAGCGCTTAACCCACCGTTATCGGATTTAAACTTCACAAACGTATTTTCAGCAAGCCCGTGTTCATCGAGGTAATCCAGCAGCATCCCAAGGCTTGCATCCATTCCCTCAATCATTGATGCATAACGGGCTTCACGTTCATCAAATCCCATTTCAATGTATTTCCGGTAATAGGGAGGATGTGGCTCAAGAGGTGTATGTACGGTATAATGGGACATATAAAGGTAAAATGGCTTGCCTGTTTCCCTTGCCTCATCAAGTGCCTTTATTGCCTCAATGGTAAGCACATCGGTCAGATGCACCGTATCGCCGTGATACTGTTCAAGTCCGGGTACCCCCCATGGCAGTGTATGCTCCCCTCTCCCGGCATTGCCAAAATTCTGGGCTGCATGATAACTGCCGAGGCCACCGGCAGCATGGCCCGCAATGTTAATGTCAAAACCGAGGCTGATGGGATCGGAACCTGGAGTGTCAATGGCTCCCCAGTGGGCCTTCCCTGAATGGATGGTGAAATAACCCTTCTGATTTAGTATCTGTACCAGGTTATCGGCATATACCGACCGGGGCACCGTGTCAACAGGCTGAAGTCCGTTTACGTTCCACTGAGGCATCTCAAGAACATCACAATCCCTGTCAGTCGAAACATCGCGCCGGAGAGTCCAGTTCGTCACACCGTGCCGGGCAGCATTCATGCCTGTCATAAGGCTGGTTCGTGTCGGCGAGCTTACCGCGCAGGCATAAGCCTGGGTGAATTTCATACCCTCGGCAGCCAGCCTTTCCATGTTCGGGGTGTGGTACAGCTTATTGAAGTGTGTCCGCTCAGTCCAGAACGGCACAGAGGTATCCTGCCAGCCCATGTCATCGACAAAGAAAAACAGGATATTGGGCTGTAAAGAAACCGGCTCTTCTGGTGCACTGCAGCCGCCCATTGCCACGGCCGCGGCAATAAAGCCAGTACCAACAGTAAGTGTAGCTTTCGAATGTGCTGTAAACTTCATATGTCTAATATTTTGTTTACCTATAAACATATGAAAAATCTCTCAATTGATCGAAAATAAAACAGGGGAGTATAACTCTCCCCTGCCTTTCATATTCCGGGAACAGATAACCGCATCCCGGGATCTCATAAGATAACTGCATCAATAAAGCGGGTTCTGGGTTAATGCCGTGTTCCTGTTCATCTCGGTGTGCTCTATGGGCAACTTGTAAGTTGCCGGGTTCCATGCACGGGCCCAGATAGGATACAGGGCTATGTTCGGATTGCCGCCTGTGCGGAACCCGTTATCCGGTACATCTTCATCCCGCAATACATATTGACGGTTGTACATCCCGTTCATCTCTGCATCCGGATCAAACTCATACTCGGCTGTCAGGTATATGGCATAAGCATCCTGATCTTCCACCTCGGGAGCGATCATCCAGCGGCGGGTATCGAAATAGCGGTGCATCTCGAATGCAAGCTCAACACGCCGTTCAGCCCGGTAAGCTTCAACAAGGTCCGCACCCGAAGCCGTGACCTCTGGCATGCCTGCACGGTTTCTGATCTGGTTAATCGCCCAGCGCGCCTGAGCCTCATCGCCGAGTGCGATCTGGGCCTCGGCATAGTTCAGCAGCACCTCGGCAAAGCGGAAGAAGTGCCACGGAACCTCCTGGTCGTTGGTATGATGCACCACGTTCGGGTCCATGAACTTGTTGATGTAATACCCTGTGCGGGTACCGTTCCAGTCCTCGAAAGCACTGTTACGCGAGTCCAGTCCCCCCCTGGGCGACGGGCACTGATCTGATCCTACACACCTCAGCTCCAGAAATGTTTCTATTACTCCTACAGGGTCGGTTGAGCGTGGTCCGTCAGGACGCGGTTTCCATTCGTAACCGTCGTGCATGACGGTGGCCCTGAAACGGGGATCTCGGTTATTGAACGGATCAAGAGCATGCCCGGGATTGTCCCAGTCGAACTTTTCGCCGTCTATCGTCTGAAAATCATCTACCATATTCTGCGACGGTGTGCTTCCTCCCCAGGTAAGGTAGCCATTGGGGCCGTTCCACTGTCCGAACTGGATCCAGTGATGGTCTACATCCCAGGCAGCCCAGCTTACAGTGGCCTCCTCGGTAACAAACCGGCTGAGTATTGGTTCATCTCCGCCGCCCTGAAGCCATATGTCCTGGAAGTTCTGCGTTGGATCAGAATGAACATTGTACAGCGAGTAGGGGCCATTGTTTATGATCTCAAGGGCAGCATCGCGTGCCCGTTCCCATAGTTGCTGCTGATTGCCGCCGACATATGTCACCAGTTCCGGATTGCCATAACCACCAATCCATTCCGGATCGGGATTGTGGTACAGGTCACTGGCAGCATAGGTCAGCACCCTGTTCTTAAGGGCCAGCGCTGCCCCTTTTGATGCGCGGCCTTTATCTCGCGCATGCCAGTCCAGCAGCTCAATTGCCTTATTGCATTCTGATACGATAAACTCAATTACATCTGCAAATGAATCCCGCGGCAGTTCCATATCCGAGTCCAGCTCAAAAGGTTCGGTCACTATCGGGACACCTCCCCATAATTTGGCAAGATCATGGTATTTCATAGCCCTTAAAAAATGGACCTCGCCCATCAACTCCATTGCAAGATCCTGATCCTCAAATAATTCAGGATCAAAATTTGCAAAAAACAGGTTGGTTCTGCGAACAAAATCCCATATACGTTCCCAGCGGAGGTTCCAGCGTCCCGGGGGACCTGTCCACCATCCCCAGCCCCATGTTGTGTTATAGAGGTTTGTTGGGGTCACATTACCCTGCGGGACATCGGCCGAACCAATGTGCGTAAAGACCATTTCGTCGGTATGCAGGCCAAGCATGAGCTCGGAGAGATCGTATGCAAGTCCGAAATAGATGCCGTTGACAAACGCTTCTGTCAGGACCGGATCTTCCCATACGGCAGCATCTGACGGCTGGTCAAGAGGATCCTTGTCAAGTATGTCCTTGGCACATGCCGAAAAGAAGACCAGCATGACAACCAGAAGCGATGTTTTGATACTTTTTATTTTAATTATATTCATAATATCGCTTTTAGAAGTTTATTGATAATCCTGTGCGAACAGACCTTCTCTGGGGGTAATACTGTCCCGAACCGGCTGCAGCCTCAGGATCAAGGTCTTCCAGGCCAGTGAAGGTAAGAAGGTTGTAACCCAGGATGCTCAGCTGTACCCTTTCAAGACCCAGCCTCTGGGTCAGTGAAGCCGGGAGGTTATAGGCAATTTCAAGGCTCCTCAGGCGCAGGTAGTCCGTGCTCCTCAGAAAATAAGTGTTGCCGTTAGCCGCCCAGTACTCATCCGACCGGTTCCATGTCCTCGGGTGATCGTTGGTCGGATTGTCAGGTGTCCACCGGTTGTCGGCAAATGTCTGTGTAAAGTTGCCTATCTCGCCCGATTCAGTCTGGTGGTAGATAACAGCGCCCGATGCAGCCTGCCAGAAGGTGGTAAAGTTCCAGTTCCTCCAGTTGGCAGTGAGCTCCAGTCCGTACGTCCACTTCGGGAAATTAGTCCTGTCCTCCCGGAACCTGTCATCGGCAGTTATTACGCCGTCGCCGTCGATATCCTCAAATATGAGGTCTCCCGGTTTAGCTCCTGGCCAGCTTGGGGTATTGGCAATTTCCTCTTCTGACTGGAATACCCCGATAACACGGTAATACAGGCTGGTGTTCATTGGCCTGCCTTCGTTTTGCTGCCATTCGGGAATTCCTTCAGGTTCGTCAAAGAATATTATCTCATTGTCTGCAAAACTGGCAGTGAAACGTGCATTAAAGAAAAAGTCATCTCCGAAGCCCTGCATATAGGTAAGCGTGCTTTCAA
>SLRB01000282.1 GCA_007131165.1 Bacteroidales bacterium
ACATTAACATTGCAACTTACGGTGACGAGCTGCTCTTTACCAGTGAAAAGGGGATTTTCAATTTCGACAGGGCAACCGGCAGGTTCTCTCCTGACAAGCGGTTCGAAAATGTACCCGGAAGGCCGGAAGCAGGTGTCTATCATATTGAACAGGATAATGAAGGATCTTTATGGATATCTGCGTATGATGAAAATGAAAGGTGGATAGCAAAACTGAGACGCGATGATAACGGCCTTTACCTGCCCGATGACACACCCTTCAGGCCGCTGCCTGCTGTATGGTGCGATGTAATATACCCTGATGAAGAGGGTGTCGTATGGATTGGTATATCCAATTCAATATACAGCTTTGACACAAAAAAAGAGCGTAACTATGAACAACCCTTCCAGACACTAATAAGAAGAGTAACTATCAGTCAAATAGACTCAGTTATTTTCAACGGGACAAATTACAGGGTGGACGCAGATGGCAATAACGTGATCTCACAGCTACAACCTGACCAGCTTAGGCCCCGTCTTAACTTTTCCGACAACAGGCTTGAATTTGAGTTTGCTGCCCCCTTTTACGACAGCCATGATCAAACCGAATACAGCTGGTTCCTTGAGGGAGAAGACAGGGCATGGACAGGTTGGGCAAGTGAAACCAGGGCTAATTACACATATTTGCGCGAAGGGCATTACACCTTCCGTGTAAGGGCAAGAAATGTATACGGTGTTGAAAGCAGTGAAGCCTCATTTGAATTTTATATCAGTCCCCCCTGGCACAGGACAATTGCAGCATACATTGGCTACCTCCTGTTACTTACACTTTTTATTTACGGAATAGTAATATTTAATTCAAGAAGGCTAAAAAAGGAAAAGATAATCCTCGAGGGCATAGTGCGTGAAAGAACCGCAGAAATAATGAAACAAAAAGAGGAGATTGAAGCACAGAGAGACAAGATTGCTGAGCAGAACAAGAACATAACCGACAGTATTGAATATGCCCAGAGGATACAAACAGCCATTCTTCCGCCCGGTGATTATGTGAGGGAATTGCTGCCGCAAAGGTTTATACTCTTCCTGCCAAGAGATATTGTAAGCGGCGATTTCTACTGGCTGACAAAAAAGCACAGGAGGATCATCTCAGTAGCTGCCGACTGTACAGGTCACGGGGTGCCCGGGGGATTTATGAGCATGCTGGGCATAGCGTTTCTGAATGAGATAGTAAACAAAAGCCCTGACAACGTGACCGCGGCTGATATTCTGAACCAGCTCCGGGAACAGGTTATCGCATCACTTCATCAGACAGGAAAAACGGGCGAAGCGCAGGACGGTATGGATATTTCCCTATTTATACTTGAGTGGGAGAAGAAAAAGCTGGAATTTGCCGGAGCCAACAACCCCCTGATAATAATACGCGATGGAGAGATAATAGAGATCAAGGGAGACAAAATGCCCATCGGTATACACGACAGGGCTGACATGCCCTTTACCAACCATACGCTGGACCTTGAAAATGAAGATGTTATATACACCTTCTCAGATGGCTACCAGGATCAGTTCGGGGGACCGAGAGGCAAAAAATTCATGATCAAACGGTTTAAGCATCTCCTTATTGACATACATAAAAACCCCATGTCAGAACAAAAGGATATTTTGCTTGCAAAGCTTGAGGAATGGCAGGGGACCTTTGAGCGGGTAGATGATATAATAGTAATGGGAGTACGCATCTGAATTACCGCTACCCTGAGCAGAATCCAAATCTCGCCTCAGGTGTAACATCCTGGGCGGACCAGGCGCCTTGCAGATACTTATAATAGGCCGTAATAGCAATCATTGCGGCATTATCTGTTGTATATACCGGTTTTGGAATATAAACGCGCCATTTGTTTCTCTTCCCGTATTCGCCAACCGCATTTCTAAGGCCGCTGTTTGCAGCAACCCCGCCTGCAAGCGCCACTTCGGTAATTCCTGTATCAAAGACCAGTCTGTCAAGGTTATACATGAGTATTTGAACTATTGTATACTGAAGTGAAGCACACAGGTCATTAATATTTTCCTTTATAAAGCCGGGGCTTTCTTTTTCCCGGTCTCTTAAAAAATAAAGGAAAGAGGTCTTCAGCCCGCTGAAACTATAATCCAGTCCCCCAACAGAAGGCCGGGGGAAAAAAAACGCTTTTGGATCACCCTCCCGGGCATACTTGTCAATCCACGGGCCACCCGGATAAGGCAGCCCCATCAGTTTTGCACACTTGTCAAAAGCTTCGCCGGCAGCGTCATCGATGGTCTGTCCCGCGATTTCCATCGACAGGTGATTCTTTACTATAACCAACTGGGTATGTCCGCCAGATACCAGAAGGCAGATAAAAGGGAACGCGGGCTGCGCTATTGAGACACCGTGCTCTTTGATAAAGTGGACAAGAATATGAGCCTGGAGGTGATTGACCTCAATAAGAGGTATGTTAAGCGAAAGAGCAAACCCTTTTGAAAAGGAAGTTCCTACAAGCAGTGATCCCATCAGTCCCGGTCCCCTTGTAAACCCTACAGCAGTAACCTGATCTCTGCCAATCCCGGCATCACTGAGGGCCGTGTCGACAACGGGCACTATATTTTGCTGGTGCGCCCTCGATGCAAGCTCGGGAACCACCCCGCCGTACTTCCTGTGCACCTCCTGACCGGCAATGACATTAGAGAGTAGTGTACCATCTGAAATAACGGATGCAGAAGTTTCATCACAGGAGGATTCTATGCCAAGAATAATTACTGACATTATTATTCATTAAATTAGCTATATATAAACTTTTTTTTATTTTTTTGCGTTTGAAAAGAAAATCCAAAGTTATCAAAAAATTATACAAGATAGCAGCCATTGCTGTGCTGATCATTGCCGCCCTTCCGGCAGGTGCATTTCTGCTTGTCCAGTGGCCTTCAGTCCAGACATATCTCACCCGTCAGATCACAAAACAGGTTTCTGAAAACCTTAATGCAAAATTCGAGGTGGGAAGGGTTGATATTGTATTTTTTAACAGGGTTATGCTGAGAGATATCTATATAGAGGACCAGCACGGAGACACCCTGCTCAAATCCGAACGTGTAACTGTAACCATCAACCATCTTAACCCTTCAAAAAGAAAGATAGGTTTCAACCAGGTAACATTGCAGAATGCATCGATAAATCTCAGAAGCGATGCAGATTCGATCCTTAATTTAAAGTTTATTACCGATGCCCTTTCCTCCGGCGACACAACCCGGGCAGGCTGGGATTTTGAAATAAACGCCATATACCTGAGAGATTCAAAATTTTCATACCGGCAACACGATCCTGAAAAAAGAGACCATGGGATCAATTTTGGCGATATCAGGATTACCAACCTGAACCTTTTGGCAAACAGGATAAACACAACTGCCGATTCGGTGAACTTTAACATAAGATACCTGAACTTCAATGAAAAGAGTGGATTCAGACTGGATCACCTTTCATCGGAGAACACCATATCATCGACCGGAATAAGTGCGGAAGCCCTGAGAATCATGACACCTCACTCAAGGCTTGATCTGGACTATTACAATATGAGCTTTAATGACTTCGCCGATTTTGGCAGGTTTGTCGAGAGGGTTAACTTAAGCAGCAGGTTCA
>SLRB01000151.1 GCA_007131165.1 Bacteroidales bacterium
ATACCCGAAAACTGAATCAGGACTGCTCTGACCAACAGTTACAAAAAACACGGGTTGACGAATCTGCATATTTTAAGAATTTAGCAGATCCCGGCACTTCTTAGCCTGCCCTGACAGGATCCTTCCGGTATCAGTCCAACGGTTTAAACTCCCCTGCACCTACACCGCAGACCGGACAGCTCCAGTTGTCCGGCAGATCTTCGAAAGCTGTTCCGGGTTCAATACCCCCAGTCATGTCTCCATTTTCAGGGTCATAAAGGTAACCGCAAACCCTGCATCTGTATTTTTCCATATTGTTGAAAATAAATTAACGATAAATATTTAATGAGTTGTCACAGCAAAAAGCTCAGTAATATACCTGCAGCTACTGCCGATCCAATCACACCCGAGACATTAGGTGCCATGGCATGCATAAGCAAATGGTTTGTAGGGTCATAGCGCAGTCCCTCGTGCTGCACCACCCGGGCACTGTCAGGCACAGCTGATACTCCCGCAGCCCCGATAAGTGGATTGATCCTGTCATCCCCCCTGAGGAACAGATTCATGATCTTTGCAAAGACCAGCCCTCCGGCAGTTGCTATCATGAATGATACCGCCCCGAGCCCGAAAATCAAAACGGAAGTCGGGGTGAGAAATACACTGGCCTGAGTTGAAGCACCTACGGTAAGTCCCAGAAGAATTGTTACAATATCTATCAGGCTTCCCCTTGCTGTTTCTGCCAGCCTTCTTGTAACAGTCGACTCCTTCAGAAGATTCCCGAAGAACAGCATTCCCAGAAGCGGGAGTGAACTGGGTGATATAAGCGCCGTAATGATCAGGCCTATCAGGGGGAAAAGGATTTTTTCAAGTTTGGAGACAGCCCTTGGTGGTTTCATACGGATAAGCCTCTCCTTTTTTGTTGTCAGCAGACGCATTATGGGAGGCTGTATAACAGGAACCAGCGCCATATATGAATAGGCTGCTATGGCGATCGGGCCGATAAGGTTCCTGACCGTAGTGCCGTCGGGTAGAACCCGCATTCCGTCAGCAAGCTTTGATGACAGGAAAATAGCCGTTGGTCCGTCAGCACCGCCTATGATGCCAATTGCACCTGCTTCAGGCAGCGCAAAACCAAGTGAAAGGGCACCGAGAAAAGTCAGGAATATCCCTACCTGTGCGGCGGCACCAAGAAGCATCAGCCGGGGATTTGATATCAGTGATGAAAAATCGGTCATTGCGCCTATTCCCAGAAAGATCAGTGGAGGGTAAACTCCTTTCAGCACGCCGAAATAAAGATAGTTCATTACACTGCCCTCCTCATAAATGCCGAGCTGAAGGCCTGCGTCCTGAACGAAAGGCATATTTCCTATTATGATCCCGGTACCTATTGGTACCAGTAAAAGAGGCTCATATTCAAACCTTATTGCAAGAAAGATAAACACCAGGCCGACTGCAATCATAAATAGATTGGCCCATGTAAGATTCATAAAGCCGCTGAATCCGAAAAAGGTCCTCAGCCCTTCAAAAGCCCTGGAACCCTTCCGAACTGTATCATCAGATGAGTATGCATTATACGGGTTTTCTTCTGCATATTCGCTGACTGCCGGCTTAGAATGACCGCCATGTTTCTCCTGGATCCGGTCCAGACCTGCAGTTGAAAGTGTAAGAAGAACTATTATTCCGAAAACTGTAGCCAATCGTCTCACTAGAATGAATTTATTATCCGGGAAGTTTAATCTGTTTATGCTCTAAACCAGTTCAATAAGGATATCCCCCTGCAGCACGCTCAATCCCGGATTAACCTTTACTGATTCAACCACACCGTCTTTCTCGGACCGTATTTTGTTTTCCATCTTCATAGCTTCCATAACAAGTAAAGTCTGCCCCTTCTTTACCAGGTCGCCCTGTTTAACCAGTATTTTGATAATTGTTCCCGGAAGCGGAGCAGTAACCGGATAGGATGATCCTTTTTCCTTTTTTTCAATTTTATCACTTTTACCGGGTGGAACCTCTGCTCTTACAAGGGTAGGGGTTTTGGACTTTATTAACTCTCTGTGCAGCTCAACCGTATATGAAGTACCATTGACTTCAATGCCGGCAACATTCCCCTCCAGGCTCTTTATCTCAACTTCATATGTATTGCCGCTGATGGTGAATTTAAAATTCTTCATATCTCAGTGTCTTGGATATTGCCTCAATCCGTAAATTTTTGAACTCCAGGGTGAATATCTCTTTGATATCTTTTTTATGGTGATCACGCCACTCTCCTCATCATGCAACTCATTAACATACAAAAATATGGCCATGGCAATGGCAGCATTTATCTCACCTGTAACCTTAACCTCCTCCTCCTTGCTTAAAGCGGTTTCCCTGTCATTTTTTCCCAAAATCAATTTGCGCAGATCCATACTGAGAACAGAAGGAAGATTATTAAATACAAAATAGAGAAGCACCAGTGCAATGAACACTACCAGATAGCCCACAATTGCAATGGTGGTTGCAAAAGCGTCTATCTGGGAAAAATCGGGTATTGTCATTCTGATCATCTGAAGACTGGTTTTTACAAAGGAATATTTGAATGCTTCCTGGGAGGATTCATATCCTTTTTGGTTGTAAGGGTCTGCAAAGCACGTATTACCCTGAATCTGGTATTCCTCGGTTCAATAATATCATCAATGAAGCCGTGTCTTGCCGCTGCATAGGGATTGGCAAACTTTTCGATATATTCCCTCTCCTTTGCATTAAAAAAGGCGGCCCTTTCCTCCTCATCCTCAATCATCGATATCTTTTTACCTTCAAGGATCTCAATAGCTCCCCTGGCTCCCATAACGGCAATTTCAGCAGAAGGCCAGGCATAGTTGATATCGCCGCGCAACTGCTTGCAGCTCATCACATCATGTGCACCTCCGTATGATTTTCTGAGGGTTACTGTTATCTTGGGTACCGTAGCTTCACCGTAGGCAAAAAGCAGCTTTGCACCATGAGTAATAATGCCCCCGTACTCCTGGGCACTGCCGGGCATAAATCCGGGAACATCAACAAGGGTAACAACAGGCACATTAAACGCATCGCAAAATCTTACAAAACGGGCAGCTTTGCGTGAAGCTTCCGTATCAAGCACCCCGGCCAGATAGTTGGGTTGATTTGCAACTATCCCCACCGGCATGCCGTTAAACTTTGCGAATCCCACCACAATACTCCTGGCATAATGACGGTGCATTTCAAGAAATTCCTTGTGGTCGATAATGGAATAGATCACGTCCTTAACATCATACGACTGACTGGGCTTTTCAGGTATTACCTGGTTAAGAAAATCATCTGCCCTGTCAGCCGGATCACTGCACTCGGTTACCGGAGGGTCTTCAAGATTATTCTGAGGAAGAAATTCAAGCAGCTTTCGAATGATCATAAGTCCCTCCTCCTCATCCTCTGCCTTGAAATGGGCAACACCCGATTTGGATGTATGTACTGTTGCCCCCCCAAGGTCTTCTGTACTTATCTCCTCCCCGGTAACTGCCTTGGTTACTTTAGGTCCCGTAACGAACATATAGCTCGTTCTGTCGCTCATGATAATTACATCGGTAAGGGCAGGAGAATAAACCGCACCTCCGGCACAAGGTCCGAAAACAGCAGATA
>SLRB01000041.1 GCA_007131165.1 Bacteroidales bacterium
TAATTTCCAATCGATAGCCGACTACTTTTCCGGTCACGACATGATCGGGGTGAAACTTTTATTGTGCAACAGGCCGGGAGCCCGCGTTCTGGAAAGGGCTGAAAAAGCGGGTATTGAAATCATTACATTTACAGCCCGTGAACTCCAGTGCTGCAAAACGGTACCTGGTATTCTTGCCAGGCATGGAATTGATTTTATTGTCCTGGCCGGATTTCTTTTAAAAATACCGGGTCATATACTGGACGCATTCCCTGACAGGATAGTCAATATACACCCGGCTCTTTTACCGAAATATGGGGGTAAAGGAATGTACGGGATGAATGTACACAGGGCTGTGATCGATGCAGGTGAAAAATTTTCGGGAATTACTGTCCATATGGTCAATGAAGAGTATGACAGGGGTAATATTGTTTCGCAGCATACATGTGAAGTATATCCTGATGACACGCCTGAAACACTTGCAGATAGAATCCACAAGCTTGAGCATTACTGGTATCCCAGGATAATTGAGAAACTTCTGCTAACAGGTTCATAACAGGTCAAGCCGGTCTGTCCACATTCTTTTCACCCTGACGAAATCACCCATATTGTCTTCCCTTACGGGCTCTACGGGAGGTGCTTCTATTGAAAGAGGATCAACGGGCTGCCCGTTTCTCCATACCCTGAAAACAAGAAGGGGGCCTGTTGTCATCCCTGTGGTACCGACATATCCTATTACATCACCCTGCCTGACCCAGACATCGGGTTTGATACCCGGCTCGAAGTTTCTGAGGTGAAGGTATGCTGAAGTGTATACGCTGTTATGCCTTATTCTGACCATCCTGCCGGCTCCTGCCGAATAGGAGGTTTCGATAACCCTTCCGTCGCCTATGGCATATACCGGTGTGCCAACCGGCGCTGCATAGTCAACCCCGTGATGGGGGCGCCTGATTCTGAGTACCGGGTGCATTCTGGAGTGGGAAAAGCCTGATGATATCCTTGTGTATCTCAGCGGGGCCTTAAGAAAGGTGCGGCGCAGGCTGTTGCCGTACTGATCGAAAAAGCTCACAACACTGTCCTGTTCGAACGGAATTGCATAAAATTCCCGCCCCATATGCCTGAACCATGCCGCCTCAATCCTGTCGAAACCAACAGGTATTGAATCTATGTGGTTCTCATAATAGAATACCTTGAATTCATCGCCCCTTTGAAGTCCGAAGAAATCTATAGTCCACGCATATATCTCCGAAAGTTCTATGGCAAGTACAGGCGATGAACCGGCATCTCTCATGGCATTCCATAATGATGAGTTTATCGTTCCCGACACATCCTTCATCTTACGGGTAACTTCCCTGCTGCCTCTTTCAATGTGAACAGGATCATAGAGGCTCACCTTCACAAATTCAACGGCATTGGGTTCATAGATGAAATAGCCTGGAACAGCCAGAGAGTCGCTTGTGTGGAATATCCTGTATCTGTCGCCTGCACGTATTCTCCTGACATCGAATATTTCACGGGAGTAATTTGCTATTTGGTGTATAAGAAGTGCACTTACATTATGTCCTGCGAGTATCGAAGAAAGGGTCTGGTTTCTTGCTACCCTTCCTTCAACAAATTGGTATTCATCTTCAGGGATACCGTATTCATTATAAATAACCTCCGGAACTGCGGGCTCACCGGTCTCGTCAGGATGACAGGCGCTTACTGTTTGTCCTTCCCGGAGCAGGCCGCCCATATAAAAATGAACCACTGCCAGCATCAGGATGCCGGTTATTATTGCAATCAGGAATTCTTTTTTTTCCATAATCTGCCCCAATTCTTAAAATCAACAATCACTTTATCAGATAGCATACTTTGATTTTTATTCTGATGGAAAACTCATAAACGGGTTCACGGCCGGATTGTTTCAAACCCTCTCCCATATGCTCCCATAACGTTATTTTGTGAAACAAATGCATCAGGGTCGGTCTCCCTTATTATATTCATTACTTTACTTGTCTCATGCCTCCTGATCATCACCATCACTATCTTTGATTTTTTTCTCGTATACCAGCCTTCGGCATCTATGAGGGTTATTCCCCGTTTCACTTCCTTATCTATCCTCTCGGCGATATCCATGTATCTGGGTGAAAAGATAAACATCTGAAATGTCTGCTTGGATCCTGACAAGACCATGTCGATCGAATAGGATATTACTGCCATTGTTACATATCCATATACCATTTTTTCGATTGACTGAAAGATAAGAAATGATGAGGATATAATTACCAGGTCTATGTAAAGAATTATGCGCCCCGGACTGATATTGCGGTATTTATTAATTATCATCGCAATGATATCTGTACCGCCTGTGGTGCTACCCTGTGTGAATACTATGCCCACTCCTGCCCCGGCCAGTATTCCGCCTATTATTGCCGATGTAAATATATCGCTCACAACGGGCTCTATAATAACTGCCTGAAGGACACCTAAAAATACCGACAAGACGGCAACCGCATAAATTGTTTTCAATCCAAACCCCGGTCCCAGTATTTTTATAGCAAGCACCACCAGCAAGCTGCTTAGAATCAGGTATGTAATGCCCACAGGCAGCCCCGACGCATAAAAAACAAGAGATGATATGCCGGTAATTCCGCCTCCTGTTATTTCAGCCGGGATGAGGAATGCAGTCCACCCTATTGCAATGATAAACACTCCGATAGTAAGCAGGAAGTATGAGCGTATATGCGACCAGATGTTTTTTACCCACATAGTTATTTCTTTTTTAAATTATTTGGTTATATGATATCAGGCAGAGCCGATCTGTTTTGTCAGAGAGCCCTGCCGGTTCGATTGTCAGGGGGTATGTACCGTTCCCCCCGAAGGGTTGTGCCATTGATGTTTAAGATCTGTTTTTGCTATCAGGTTACGATATTAATGATCCGCCCGCTGACTACTATTATTTTCTTTGGATCTTTACCCATAAGATATTTCTGAACATCGGGATTCCCAACAATTTCCCGTTCTATTTCACTGCTCCCGTAACTTGCAGGGAACTCCAGCTTTAACCTGGTCTTGCCGTTGAAAGATACCGGGTAGAGAACGGTCTCTTCCCTGAGGTATTCTTCCAGGGCAGTTGGGAATGAAGCATCACTTATACTTTTGCTGTTACCGAGTAACTGCCACAACTCCTCGGTTATGTGCGGTGCAAAGGGGGAGAGAATAATAATCAGATCAGTCAATATCTCTTTTTTATTGCACTTGAGGGCCGTTAGCTCATTGACGCATATCATAAAGGCGCTGACCGATGTATTGAAGGAGAATCTTTCAATATCATCTTCTATTTTTTTTATTGTTTTATGGAGGATCTTAAGTTCAGGGGCTGATGGCTTTCCGCCGGAGATATCAGGTTCATTATTTGAGTTGTGAAAAAGTTTCCAAAGTCTCCTGAGAAACTTATGAACACCGTCTATTCCGTTTGTGTCCCATGGTTTGGACTGTTCGAGCGGACCAAGGAACATTTCATACAGCCTTAGTGTGTCTGCTCCGTAATTCTCAATAATATCGTCGGGGTTTACAACATTGTAAAGCGATTTTGACATTTTCTCTATTGCATAACCGCATCTGTAACTACCATCATTCTCAAGGATGAATTCAGCATTTTGGTATTCCGGGTTCCAGTTTTTGAAAGCTTCGATTTCGAGTATGTCGTTATGGACAATATTCACATCAACATGCAGAGGGGTTGCATCATATTGGTCTTTCAGTCCGTAACTTACAAACGTATTAGTGTTTCTGATCCTGTAAACAAAATTGGAGCGGCCCTGGATCATTCCCTGGTTGATCAGTTTCCTGAATGGCTCGTCCCTGCATATGAGGCCCATATCATACAGGAATTTGTTCCAGAAGCGTGAATATATAAGGTGTCCTGTTGCATGCTCTGTACCGCCTATGTAAAGATCTACATCTTTCCAGTATTCATTAGCCTGTTTTGATACAAGCTCACTATCATTGTGAGGGTCCATATATCGCAGATAGTAGGCTGATGATCCGGCAAACCCGGGCATAGTGCTCAACTCGATCGGGTAACCTTCAGTGGTTTCCCAGTTACGGGCCCGGCCAAGCGGAGGCTCACCCTTTTCGGTCGGCAGGTAGGCGTCCACCTCGGGAAGTACCAATGGCAGGTCTTTTTCATCCATTACATAGGGCACCTCATCTTTGTAATATACCGGGAAAGGCTCGCCCCAGTAGCGCTGACGGCTGAAAATAGCATCTCTGAGACGGTAATTGACTTTTCTTTTTCCGGCACCAGTTTTTTCAAGCTCTTCGATTGTTTTGCCTATAGCTTCCTTTACATCCAGTCCGTTAAGAAAACCGGAGTTGATCAGTGTGCCTTCAGGGTTGTCATATGATCCTTCAGAAATATCACCACCGCTCACCACCTCTTTTACAGGAAGGCCAAAGTGTCTGGCAAATTCATAATCCCTGCTGTCGTGAGCGGGTACTGCCATGATTGCGCCGGTTCCGTAACCTGCAAGCACATAATCACTTATCCATATCGGCAGCTTTTCGCCGTTAAAGGGGTGGATTGCATACGCACCGGTAAACTGTCCCGTAATCGTTTTAGTGTCGGCCATGCGCTCACGTTCAGTACGTTTTGCCGTCTCTTCCAGGTATACACTGACCTGTTCGCGGTACCCCGGGCGTGTAATCTTACCGACAAGCTCATGTTCGGGGGCGAGAACCATATAGGTGCAGCCAAAAACCGTGTCGGGACGGGTGGTGAAAACCTCTATAAGCGGGTTGAGGTCCTTTGCGCCAACAGCTTCATCATCAATACGGAAGTTTATTAATGCTCCCTCTGAACGTCCTATCCAGTTCTTCTGTATCTCCTTGAGCGAGTCACTCCATTCAAGTGTTTCGAGCGATTCCAAAAGCCGTTCTGCATAAGCAGAGACCCTCAGCAGCCATTGCTTCATTTTCTTCTGCTCTACAGGGTGACCGCCCCTGACCGAAAGCCCCTCCTTCACCTCATCATTTGCAAGGACGGTGCCGAGTGCCGGGCACCAGTTTACCATTGTATCGGCATAATAAGCCAGCCGGTATTTGAGCAGGATCAGCTGTTGCTCCTTCCCGGTCATCGAGTTCCATTCTTCTGCGGTAAATACCTGGCAAGGGTCCTGCACCGCTTCAACAGATGAATTTCCTTTGTCTTCGAATTCGGCAACAAGTGTTTCAACAGGTTCGGCCTTATTACTCTTTTTATTGAACCAGTGTTTGTACATTTTGATGAAAACCCATTGGGTCCACTTGTAGTATTGGGGATCACAAGTTTTGACCTCTCTGCTCCAATCATAACAGAAGCCGATTTTATCCATCTGTTCGCGGTATCGTCTTATGTTATTATCGGTTGTGATTGCCGGATGCTGGCCGGTTTGAATGGCATACTGCTCGGCAGGCAATCCGAATGCATCGTAACCCATAGGATGAAGTACGTTGAATCCTTTAAGCCTTTTATATCTTGAATAAATATCAGAAGCAATATACCCGAGTGGATGGCCTACATGAAGCCCTGCACCCGATGGGTACGGGAACATGTCAAGTACATAATATTTGGGTTTTGATGAATCTTCGGTTACCCTGAATGTTTTGTTCTCCTCCCAGAACTTCTGCCATTTTTTCTCGATTTCATTAAAATTGTATTCCATGGTTGAATGCAAGGTGTTGAGGTTAGTTATATATAAGGTGAAGCGGTTTCTTCTGTAAGTCAAAATTTTGAATTTTTTTAAACAAAATATTGGCTTTTTTGCAGAAGAATTATTTGCGAAAATAGGAAATCTTTGTCACTTTATTACTGCGGGCATCTGTGTGTATGTCCTGATGGCTGACAGCAGCGGTTACACCGGCTGCCTGCAGGCAGGGGTTTTCTTAACTGATTCAATAAAAGCGTCAGGAAGGAAGGTTCCTATTTAAAAAATTTATAAATTCGCAACTCGAAATATTAAATTGATACCGGCCCCGTAGTTCAGCTGAATAGAACGTCAGATTCCGGTTCTGAAGGTCGGGGGTTTGAATCCCTCCGGGGTCACAAAAGAGACTGTGTTTCAATTTGTAACGGTCTCTTTTTCATTTACGGTTACTGAATTGCCACTAAACCCCCGGAGGGATCATGAGCGGGGTACAAAAAAAAGGCTGCCCGTTTTGGGCAGCCTTTTTTTTAATTCAGTCAGGCCGGACCTAGTCAAAAATACTTTCAACCGATAGTGTGGAGTAGTTGATCTTAAGAGCGTTTGCACGCCGCAAAGCCTGTTTGACATCATCAACAATCCCCATCCGCACTTCATTGTCTATTCGCAACGAAGTTGTCATAAGGGGTATCTCAACCTCATCACGCGCTTCCCTCTCACTGGCGATAAACGAAGCTATATCTTCTGTGGTGGCAAACTGATCGTTTAGCTGTATACGCGGCTCAGTTCCCAGAAGGGCCTGAAATGCAGGTCTGGGCTGTCCTATGTAAATATAGCTTACCAGAGACCTCTTTTCAAGTTTTCTGATCTCTGTTGCAGAAGGCAGTCGCTGCCTTACGTTTACCGTTACTTCACGCATCGTTGTACTAACCATGAAAAAGAATAACAGCATGAACACAATGTCGGGAAGTGAGGCGGTACTGATACCCGGCATTTTACCTTTGTCTTTTCTTTGAAATTTTGACATATTAGTTTCCTCCAACTTGTCTTGGTTCTGCTTCTGAAATTCTCATCGGGAATATCCTTCGGACAGCAGCTTGCTGATCGGTATCCAGCCGGTCAAAGACCCTGCCGAAACGATCCATTGAGATCTCGTCTCTTAGTTCGTTGTATGCTGCGGTAAGTTCATTCTGAACCCTGATATACATTCCGTAGGATGTGCCCCTTGCATTCTGAAGCGAGATTACCTGCCGTGAAATAGGAACTTCTCCAAAATATTCGACATCTTCAACTATTTTCTCGGGCAGGTGTGGTTCATCATTTGGATTGGCTATAAACTCCTTTGTCCTGTCCCGCAGGTTGCGAAGGTCTTCAAGCTGACCTTCAACAAGGAGCATATCCTGCGCGTTAACACGCACAGTGAAGATGTTTCGTTCCCTGATCTGCTGGTCATCCTCCTGCTCACTGTCGGGCATAGGCGGAAGAGTTCTGGAAATTCCAGAATCCACATCCATAGTGGTTGCAACCAGGAAGAATATCAGCAACATAAATGCGATATCTGCCAGGGATGCAGAGGGTATTTCCGGAGTTACTCGTCCCATAATTTATTTATTTATTAGTATTACCCTCCCTCGGGTAGATTTTTATTTAAACAAACCTCTTATCTCAGTATAAAAAATGGACAAAATTGCCAGTGCTAACAAAGTATACATTGTCCCCAACTGGGTGCCTGCCATTTTTAAAATGTGCGGCACGTTGTCCGGGTTCTCTACGGCAAGAGGTAAAACCTCATCGGATGCAAACTGATAGGAAATGAACACTACAACGGCAATTACACCCAGACCTACCAGGGTCTTTTTGGCATTTTTGGGGTTCATTATCATCCTTACCGTTGGGAACAGAATTGCCGACAGCAACGCAATACCCACCAGTATATAGGCCCAAATCAGTATAGTTTCTGTAACAACCGGTTCCCTCATTGGCGTTGCCTCGGTTCCGGGCACATCCGCTCCGAAATAGAATATCAGTGTAAGAACAACTGATACTCCCATAAGCAGGTAGAGAGATATGGTTATTATTTTTTGAATTAAATTGGACATATCAGATTATTTTTTGAGGTTATATTTTACCAGAATGTCGATAAGCGATATTGAAGCATCTTCCATGGTGTTTACGAGCGAATCGACTTTTGATGCAATATAATTGTAGAATACCTGGAGAATGATGGCCACTACAAGACCGGATACGGTCGTAATAAGAGCAACCTTAATACCTCCTGCAACAAGTGACGGCGAGATGTCGCCTGCAGCTTCAATCGAGTCAAAGGCCGCGATCATACCGATTACAGTACCCATAAACCCGAGCATAGGCGCAATCGATATAAACAGTGATATCCACGTCATGTTTTTTTCCAGGAGACCGGTTTGAACACCGCCGTAGGCAACTACCGATTTTTCAACAACATCAATTCCTTCATCAAACTTGCTCAATCCCTGGTAGAAAATGCTGGCAACCGGCCCTCTTGTGTCGCGGCAAACTTCCTTGGCAGCTTCAATCCCTCCGTTCTCAAGCGCCTCTTCAACATTAAGCAAAAGCTTTTCTGTGTTGGTGGTTGCGAAGTTGAGATAGAGTATCCTCTCAATTGATATTGCAAGGCCAAAAATCAATGCCAGAAGAACAACTCCCATAAAACCGGCGCCACCCTCAATAAAGATCCTCTTAATCTCCTGGTGAAGCGGCTGGGCTTCTTCATCCGTTTCTATGCCAACCGGTGAAGGTGTCTCCGGCATGACCTGTTCTGTGGGATCTTCAACAACATCTTCCTGTGCAATTGCTATTGCCGATGTTCCGAATGACAGCATTCCCATTACTGCTAAAAACGCTAATAGATTTTTCATGGTTAGTTAAAAATTTAATTATTAATGTGGTTCAAATGTAATTATAACTTTTTATTTATACAATTATTGTTTTTTCTGCGGAGAAGGCGGGATTCGAACCCGCGATACCCTTTTGGGGTATACACACTTTCCAGGCGTGCGCCTTCGACCACTCGGCCACCTCTCCAGCAAGAAATAAAGTTAAAAAATTTCAGCGTGCCAAGTTACAAAAAAATATAGAATAAAAACAAAAAGTCATTTTATTTCTCCTCTTATAGAACTATTTATTAGCCTTCTAAGATCCTTTGCGCCCGATGCTTGTGCCAGCAGGAACATTGTTTTGGTTACTGCAGCTTCGGTTGTCATATCATATCCGCTCATCACACCTGCTTCATGCAATCTCTTGCCCGTGCTGTATTTGCTCATGTCAACACTTCCCGTGGTACACTGACTGATGTTCAAAATAAAGATGCCATTCTTAACGGCTCTTTCTATCTCTGAGATGAACCAGGGTGCAGTTGGGGCGTTACCTGCGCCATAGGTTTCCATTATCACTCCCCTGAGGCCTGTGGTGCCGAAGAGAGTCCTTAGCAGCCTGCCGGTTATGCCAGGGAAAATCTTGAGAATTGCCACATTGTTGTCCATCTCCCTGTAAACTTTCAGGTTGCGGCCGCCGTACGGATAATTAATCGCGTGGTAATTGAATTCAATGTTTATGCCTGATTCAGCCAGGGGGGGGTAATTCTCTGACCTGAATGCATTGAAGTATTCAACATTGTATTTGGTTGTTCGGTTTCCCCTGAACAGCTTGTTCTGGAAAAACACACACACTTCCGGAACCGCGGGAGCGTCATTAATATTTGATGCTGCAATCTCTATTGAGGTAATGAGGTTCTCCCTCCCGTCGGTACGCAACATTCCGATTGGGAGTTGCGACCCGGTAAAGATAACCGGCTTACCCAGGTTTTCAAGAAGGAAGCTTAGCGCCGATGCCGAGTATGCCATTGTATCGGTGCCATGCAGGATTACAAAACCGTCAAACCGGTTATAATATTCTTCTATTGTACCGGCCAGCCTGACCCACAATTCAGGGCCTATTTCCGAAGAGTCGAGCGGAGGCGAATAGGACACGGTTTTAATGTCCAGGTCTAACCTGACAAGTTCGGGCAGTTCACGGGCAATTTTTTCGAAATTGACTGGAGTCAATTCGTCTGTTCCGGGGTTCAGCTCCATACCAATTGTACCCCCGGTATATATCAGAAGTATTGAAGATCTTTTCTTCATCAACTATTGCTAAGGTTAAAAAGCTCAAGTGCATTGCCTGTTGTTGTTACTGCAACCTCTGAAACAGCAACACCCCTGATCTTCGCTATTTTTTCTGCAATGTATACCAGGTATGCACTTTCGTTGCGTTTACCTCTTTTAGGAACGGGGGTAAGGTAAGGGGAATCAGTTTCAAGTATAATATTTTCCAGGTCAATTTCCCTGATTACATCATCAAGTCCGGACCGGGGATAGGTAACAACCCCTCCTATACCCAGCTTGAACCCCATACCGGTTATCTCTCTGGCCTGTTCTACACTTCCGGAGAAAGCGTGGAACACTCCTTTCACTTTGCCGGCATAGCCTTTTTTCAGGATAGATGTAATAATATCTGTTGTTTTGCGTGAATGAATTACTACCGGCAATCTGAGGTCTGCAGCCCATTCAAGGTGCCTTTTGAAAGAAGTTTCCTGCTGGTCGAGGCAGGAGGTATCCCAGTGGGCGTCCATTCCGGTTTCGCCTATTGCAATAAATGATCCTTTCTCCAGATACTTTTCTAGCAACTCAAGTTTTTCCTCAAAGTCTTTTTTTACCGAAGTGGGATGGAGGCCAAGCATAGGCAAACAGTAACCAGGATAACTATTGCACACCCCGAGCATGGGTTCCACTGATTTTGTATCAATATTGGGCAGCATAATATGGGAAACACCGTTATTCCTGGCATTATTTATTACATTGCCCAGGTCCTCCTTGAAATGAGGAAGGTACAGGTGTGCATGTGTGTCGGCAAGCTTCATTATACCGTTGTTATACCGCCCCCTGTGCAAGCATTGCATCGGCAACCTTAACAAATCCGCCTATGTTGGATCCTCTGACATAGTTAACCGATCCGTCTTCATTGCGCCCGAAGCGGGTGCATGTTTCATGTATATCCTTCATTATCTGTTGCAGTTTACTGTCCACCTCTTCACGGTGCCAGCTTATTCTCATCGCATTCTGGGTCATTTCCAGCCCGCTTACTGCTACCCCTCCGGCATTGGCCGCCTTGCCGGGTCCGTAAAGGACCTTTTTTCGCAGGAACACTTCAACGGCCTCTGTCGTTGAAGGCATGTTTGCTCCCTCGGAAACCACATAGCACCCGTTATTGACGAGAGCTTCAGCTTCCTTCTTGTCTATTTCATTCTCTGTGGCACAGGGAAGCGCAACGTCGCATTTGACTGACCACGGGCGTTTTCCCTCGTAGTACTCAACCCCGAATTTTTCTGCATACTCACTTATACGCCCTCTTTTGATGTTCTTCAGTTCCATGACCCACTCAAGTTTTTCGGGGCTGATGCCGGCAGGGTCATAAATATAGCCGGAGCTGTCGGATAGTGTTACTACTTTTGCTCCCATCTCTGTTGCCTTTTCAGTTGCGTACTGGGCAACGTTGCCCGAGCCTGAAACAGTAATCGTTTTAGCCTCAAGTGTATCGCCCCGGGTTTGGAGCATTGCCTGGGCAAAATATACGCAACCATAGCCTGTTGCTTCAGGCCTGATGAGGCTGCCGCCCCACTCCCTGCCTTTACCGGTAAGCACTCCGGTAAACTCATTTCTAAGTCTCTTGTACTGCCCGAACATATATCCGATCTCCCTGCCCCCCACTCCAATGTCGCCGGCCGGGATGTCGGTATCAGGGCCTATATGCCTGCTGAGCTCGGTCATGAAGCTCTGGCAGAACTTCATCACTTCGTTGTCGGTCTTGCCCTTGGGGTCGAAATCGGATCCTCCCTTGCCTCCTCCCATAGGCAGGGTTGTAAGGGAGTTCTTGAACACCTGCTCAAAAGCAAGGAATTTAAGTATGCCCAGGTTAACGGTAGGGTGAAACCGTATACCTCCCTTGTATGGCCCTATTGCAGAATTCATCTCAACCCTGTAACCTTTGTTTATTTGAATATCTCCCTTGTCGTCGATCCAGGGGACCCTGAAAAGCACCACCCTTTCGGGTTCGGCTATACGTTCAAGTATTTTCGCGTGCTTGTATTTGGGGTTATCTTCAATGAACGGGATCAGCGATTCGGCAACTTCGTGTACTGCCTGGTGAAACTCACGCTCTCCCGGATTGCGGGCTATGATGTTTGCCATGAATTTTTCTACTCTGGGATCCATAGGGCTGCGATTTGGGTTAGGTGCTGGAATTGTCGGAAACAAACTTAAATATTTTCTGGCAAAACCAATGCAGGTGTTTAAAACAATCCTGAATATTTCTTCTGTAAAAAAAGCCGAAATTTTGTTCAAAAAATACAAAATTTCGACTTACAGAAGGAACCGCTACGCTTTCCCATAAAATTTTTTCATGCGTCTGTGTGTAATTTTACGCAGAAAAAATTTTATGTACATTTTAATATAAATATTATGATAACTGTTTATTAAGGTTTCATGTGGCCGGCAGCCAGCCTGTATGCTTTTCCGGGCAGGCTTACAATGCAACCTTTGAACTCAAGTTCCAGCAGCAGGCAGGATGTTTGGCTTGCCGTGAGCTCAAGAAGAGCCGATATCCGGTCTGCCGGCATGGGTTTGTCGGCCGACAGTAGCTGTATCACTGCTTTCTCCACGTCATTCAGGTCATTATTATGAAAAACTCCATGTTTCACGTTTCCGGTCATACAGGGTGACCATCCCATAATATATTCCAGGTCTTCCACTTTTTCAATCAGCGCTGCCTTGTTTGTTTTTATAAGGTTGTTGCATCCTTGCGACCTTTTATCGGTTACCCTTCCGGGGAGGGCAAAGACATCGCGGTTATATGTGCCCGCCAGCCCTGCGGTGATAAGCGCTCCTCCCGACAATGACGATTCAATCACTACGGTGGCATCTGCCAGCCCCGCGATAATGCGGTTCCTTTTTAAAAAATTGCCTCTGTCGGGCCCCGTCCTGCTTCCAAAATCGGTAACAAGGCTGCCATGTTTTACAATCTCGCGAGCTGTTTTACGGTGCTCAGAAGGATAAATTGTCGATAAGCCGTGGGCAAGCACAGCCACTGTCTGCAGTCCGTTTTCCAGCGCCGCCCTGTGTGCACAGATATCAATGCCATACGCAAGCCCGCTAACAATTAAAGGGTTGTGTCCCCTGGCAGCGAGTTCTTCCACCAGGTTACGGCAGAAATCGAGGCCGTATCCCGAAGCATTACGGGTCCCTACAATGCTCAGCACTTTTGGATTGCCGAGGCCGGCACAGCCCCTGTTGAAGAGGACAACCGGTGCATCCTGGCACTCTTTCAGCCTGGAAGGATACTCATCATCAAGGTAACAGAGGGCATCAACATTGTACCGGGTCAGGAACCCGATCTCCCTGTCCGCTTCTTCAAGCACGTTTTTTTTGAGAATATTCTCTGCAAGGGTTCTTCCTATCCCAGGGATTTTTTGAAGTTGTTCAACATCTGATTTAAAAACCCCTTCGGGGCTACCGGTATATTCAATGAGTTTCCTGGCAAGGATTCCGCCAATGCCGGGGATCAACATAAGCCCAATCTTGTACCTTGTCAGGGGATCCTTGAGGTCAGCCATAGCTCAGCGGGGTATATAATATTAAATATACAAAAAGACAGTTACAAAATGGCCGGGGCGGGTAAATATTTTATTTGAAAACATACCGTATATCTTTTCGAATGGTCAAAAACCATTTATGCCTTACATCCCACAAGTTAAAAGGACTTGTGGTTTTGAGGCGTTCATATGAAAGAGGCTGCCCTGAAAAGGACAGCCTCCGGAAATTTAAGACAAAAAAAATA
>SLRB01000001.1 GCA_007131165.1 Bacteroidales bacterium
ATGGAAAAGTCCCGCCGCCAGTCCGATAACACTTCCCAGTCCGATCCCCAGAATCATGTATCCCACCTGCGAAACAGCATGGAAACCCAGAAGCTTTTTATAGTCGTGCTGCACCAGGGCCATCATTACTGCCGTGATTATCGTTACGGCGCCGGCTGCCAGTATAAGGACCCTCATGATATCGCTCATCAGGAACATATGGTGACAGATCCTTACAAGGAAATATATTCCCAGCAGCTTGTCGAGCGAAGCAGGAAGGTAAGCAGATGATGCTGCGGGGGCTTTTTCTGCGTAATCGGGTATCCACGAATGGAAAGGGAATGCTCCTGCCTTGGTAAAACTGCCGGCAATGAGCATCAGGAATGCCGCATATGTGGGCGCTGAATCTGTATCAACCGCTATATTGCTCATGCTCAGCGAACCGGTAAGGTTGTAGAGAATTGCAATGCCCATTATCATTATGCCGTCTGACGACCCGATCATTATCAGTGTTTTCTTTGCTGCCGCTGAGGCTGTTTCGTCCTCCTGGGGAATCAGTTTGTACAGTGTCAGTGCCAGTATGCCCCACAGCAGTATGAACAGGAGCAGGTTATCGGCCATAATGGTCCCGAAAGCCATGCCGAGGGTGATAAGGAACCAGGAATGGAAATGCCTGCATTTGCCGGTAGTGGCAGGTACTTTCAGCGTGTATATTGCAATCAGCACCCCTAACAGCCCCCCAATCAGGACCATCAGCCGGGAGAGGCCGTCAATCGCGAAAGTCAGGTACTGGCTGCAGCTTTGCATAAACCGGGAAGTGGTGCTTCCGGCATCTTCAAGGTTCGGGGTCAGGAAACGGACCAGTGCCGGTTCGGATGAAAATATCTGCCATGCCCACCAAACTGCCAGGATTGAAACCAGAAGTGATATCATACTCCGCAGCATACCGGCCCGGCCCGGAATTGCAAACATCAGCAATCCGGTTGCCACGGGTACCGCTATTATCAGGCTTACAACATCCATAAATCAATTTTTCAGTTGTTATGCAACTCTGTTTCCGGTTACCAGGTGTTCCGTTAGTTTCCGCGAAAGCGTTATCTTAAAATGTTAAATATTTCCTTCACGTATTATATCACTCTTATTTTGTGATATACCAATAATCTCATGTCCATCGTAGAGTTTCCTTCCGCTTTGACGGTCATAGGCCACAGCCATCCTTTCGGTGCAGCAGTAGCACGGGTCAACGGCCGCCAGTGAGATCGTTGCATCGGCAATTGTCTGACCCACGCACGATTTTTTGAATGTTGCTATGTTAACATAGCTGGGTGCGCGGATCTTGTGGCGGACGGGACTGTTGGAGCCGTCTGTAACCACGAAGTGAAACACCTCCCCCCGCGGGGCCTCCGCCCGTCCCGTACCCATCCCTTCAGGTATCTCACGCACCTGTACCCCTGTTTCTCCCTCCTTCTCCTTTTTCATCTTTTCAAGGCACTGTTCGATGATGGCAACCGACTCGTACATCTCAAGAAGTCTCACTTCAGCCTTGGCAAACACATCGCCCGCCTCTGCCGTTATCACCTTCCAGTTTACCAGGGGATATGCCGCGTAGGGATCGTCCCTCCGTATATCTATGGCAACCCCCGATGCCCTTGCCGTGGGCCCTACTGCTGCATAACCGGCTATATCCTCCCGTGTAAGCACCCCGACACCTTTCGTTCGTGCATGGATAACCGGGTCGTCCATCACGGCGCCGGCAAGAAGGTCTGTTTTCTTTTTGATGACCGGCATGACCTTTCCGATCTCTCTGATCTGGTCTCCTGTTATATCCCTCCTGACACCTCCTATTTTGAACATCGCATAGCTGTTGCGGTTGCCGGTAATCATCTCGAAAAGGTCAAGCACCGGTTCGCGGTATTTCCATGCCCACATGAAGACTGTGTTGTAGCCCAGGAAATGGCCTGCCAGTCCCACCCACAGAAGGTGAGAATGAATCCTCTCCAGCTCTGCGATTATGGTCCGTATATATTTGGCCCTGTCGGGTACCTCTATTCCCGCGATCTCCTCCATGGCATTTGCAAAAGCGAAGGGGTGCGAGGTAGAGCAGATACCACAGATGCGCTCCACCAGGAAAAACACCTGGTCGAATGTCTTCTGCTCGCTCAGTTTCTCGATACCCCTGTGGTTGTAACCCGTCTCCCATTTAATATCCCTCACGATCTCCCCTTCGCAATATAGCTTGAACAGTTCAGGCTCCTCCTGAAGCGGGTGGTAGGGACCTATCGGTATGATCTTTTTTTCGCCCATAACCTATTATTTATCCTTGCGGTAAGGGTGAACACCCTCTGCCCAGTTCCCTTCCGACAGCAGCTTTTCCAGGTTCGGATGGTTCAGGAAGCTGATCCCGAACAGTTCGTGCATCTCCCTCTCGATCCAGTCAGCCGCCACAAATATACCGGTGAGTGATTCTATCTCCGGGTTCTTTTCATCAAGCACCACCTGCACATTGATTACATTCCCGGAACTGTCGTCGCTGAAATGATATAATATCTCCATACCCTTTCTGGTGTGCATTGCAGAGGCGATGATGAATCTAAGTTTCAGGTGAACGTGCATGAACCTTGCAACGTTTACTATCGCGGCAGGTGCAATATGGACGCTCAGGCGTCTCTCCCCGTGCCTCTCAACCCTAAGCAGGTCCTTTTCAAACCCCGCCTTTAACGTATCTGTCAGCTCTTCAATCTTCAATTTGTCTTTTATTTGATGGTCAGGCTATTAACCTGTATCCTGTTGCCATGTTCGTATCATACAACCGGTCCCTGCATGCAGCCGGCCGGTTACCCGAATTTTGCCTTTACCAGCTTCACAACCCCTGCAAGGATCGCTTCCGGCTTTGGCGGACACCCGGGAATATAGGCGTCTACCGGGATGATCCTGTCGACCGGCCCCGCAAATGTATTCCCCTCTGCAAAAATCCCCCCGGTGCAACCACATGCCCCGATGGCGACCACGAAACATGGCCTGGCCGCCTGGTTATATACCTCGAGCAGCCTCTCCCTGTCGCGCTTGTTTATCGAGCCGTTTACCAGTATCACATCGGCATGCCGGGGAGAGCCCACCAGGAGCATGCCCAGGCGCTCCACATCATACCTGGGGGTAAGGCAGTCCAGTATCTCTATATCACAATTGTTGCACGATGCCCCTCCAAAATGGAACAACCAGAGTGATTTCTTCAGGCAGAGACTTTTTATTCCCACGGTATTGACAGTTTTTCCAATTCAATTTGTAACAGTTACCATTGTATTTGGTGCCGGCATTGACCGGTGCTGTTTTCCTAAAAGAACCCGGATTTACCATCCGATGTAAATCAATGCAATCGCTGCGATTACCAGTATGTTCATCCAGATGAAAAAGAAACGCATAGCCTGTCCGACCTTAACCCTCGGGTTGGTGTTGCGTATGAGTGTCAGCAGTAATACCACTCCCAGTATCTTCAGCACCGACCACAATGCCGGCAGTCCCCCGAAATGCAGTCCCCCCAGCAGCATCGCCCCTGCCAGTGCCGGCAGTACAAGCAGCATTATATATTTTGTCAGTTTTATCAAAGCGTACG
>SLRB01000175.1 GCA_007131165.1 Bacteroidales bacterium
CCTGTTGTTAAATTGCCTTTAGTTTCCATTGGATTTATTATTGATTAAAGTTTAGAATTATGCGGTTAACTTTCTCACCAATTCCTTCCAGGTTGGTTTCATGAGATTTAAGAAGTTTTTTGGATTTTTCGAATATCGTATTATCGAAACCGGTTTCCGAAGATAAAAACTTTTCGGCAAATACATTCAATAAGTCTGCATACCCGGCCTTCGCATCGAGCTTGGAAACATTTACCTCGAAATTTTGTTCTTTACCTCCTGTTCTGCGAATTTCCAGAAGGATCCCCTCTCCCTCAAGCGAAGAGAAGTGCCTTCCGAAAGTTGCCAGCCAGGTAAGGGCCGACGGAAACAAAAGGTTGCCTCCGGCAACCGTCCGGTTTGCCAGGAATACCAAAGAAAATACCTCCGGGTCTACACTCCCTTTTTTGCGGTAATCGTATCCTGCATGTTCAAGCACTGCTGCCGCAGTAGTAACGGCACTCAGCAAATTCAAGCTTTTTTGAAAAGGCGAACGTGGAAGGAAAAGGGTTATGGCCCCCGAGGCAATGATATTAAGGCCTGCTACAATCCCTTTGAGAGTGATAAACTGGCGTTCGGTTTTTCTGGTAATGTGTACCGGCTTCAGATGATTTTCAATAGAAAAAGCCAGCGCTGTCCGGATCATGATCTCCTGCAGATCAACATCCCTTTCATTGAATTTCACCAGCATGCTGTTTGTAACAGGAGAGTAAAGCATTTTGTCAATCCCTTCATGCTCCATAACATGCAGTTTCAATTTTTTTGAGTCCTGCAACGGTTGTGAAAACCTGAACCTGACCCTGCCGGGCAGAATGTGCGATATGTGAATGGATAGTTCCATGTTTATTTGAGCAGGTTTTTATTCATGTTAAAGAAGAACAGTCGCAATGAATTGGATACTACGGCAACGGTGGTCATATTGTGTAAAAATGCACCCCAGAATACCGGCAGCACGCCCATTGCACCCAGCACAAGCCCTATGCTGTTCACTCCTATGGAGGTTGCAAAATTTTGCCTTACAATGCGCATGGTGCTTCGCGAGAGCATGATCAAAGCCGGGATGGCAAGGGGGTCATCGCTGCGGATGGTAATATCTGCCGCTTCCATGGCCAGGTCGGTACGTTTGCTCCCCAAAGCGATTCCCACATCGGCATAAGCCAGTGCCGGTGCGTCGTTAATGCCATCACCTATCATAGCCACCCTGAAACCTTTGGATTGAAGCTGCAAGGCAAATTTTGCCTTGTCTTCGGGAAGCAATTCCGATTCAAACCTGTCAAACATCATCCGCGATGCTACTACTTCGGCTTGCTGCTCAGCGTCTCCGGTAAGCAGAATGATATCATCAATATTTAGATTGCGCAACCTGTTAAGTGACTTTTTCATGTTTTCGCGCAGGGGATCCATGATCCCGATAAGGCCCACCAGAGAGTCACCTCTGGCTATATAAACAAAATTCTCCCCTCTCAACATTAGCCTGGACACGGCATCAGCCGATTCATCCAGCGAAATACCGTTCTCCTTCATGAACCTGGCATTGCCAACCCTGATGATATCTTTCTTTACCTGCGTTTTCACACCACGCGCTACCACCAGCTCCACCACACAATGTTTGGGAATCTTCCAGCCGTTGACTTTCATTTTCTCCAGTATGGCATGAGCTATGGGATGTGTAGAAGTTTCCTCGGCAGCAGAAGCTAAAGATAACAGCTCTTTTTCTGTGATATCGCTCTTGAGGGGGATAACAGACTTCACCTCAGGATTACCCTCTGTCAGGGTACCGGTTTTGTCAAAAATAAGGGTTTCGGTTTCAGCAAGCATTTCAAGGTAATTGCTACCCTTTATAAGTATGCCATTGCGTGCTCCTGTTGAAATGGCGGCAGTAAGGGCTGTAGCAGTAGATAACCGTATCCCGCAGGAATAATCAATTACCAGCATATTCAATGCCCGTGGAATGCTTCCGGTAACCAGGTAAACAATTGTACCCAGGGCAAAATTTAATGGTATGAGCTGGGCAGAAAACCTGTCCGCTATATTTTGTACCTGCGCTTTATACATGGTTGCTTCTTCTACCATATGTATAATTCTTGCCGCAGCAGTATCCTCCTTGATTTTTTCGGCTAAAACGGTAATTGTGCCGCTTTTAACTATGCTGCCCGCAAATACCTCTTCTCCCTCTTTCTTCTCCCGGGGCATAAATTCACCTGTAATCGACGATTCATCCACCAGTGCATTTCCCTTTTCTACAAAGCCATCTACACTGACAATTTCTCCTGAATGAACCACAATATGATCTCCAACCTGTACCTTGTCGGCGGGTATCTTAATCAAATGGCCGCCATCCATTACTTTCCAGACATATTTTTCGCCTGTGGAAAGCATATCACGAATGGCACTCCGGGTTTTGTTCATACTGTAAGCGGTAATGAGCTCTGCAGTATCGGCCAGTACTATTATAGTTAGTGCCGAAATGGTGTTGCCTGAAAGCAGGCTGGCGAAAATGGCAGCAGTGCTGAGGGTATCGGCATTTGGTTTTCCGGTATCGCGTAATGACTCGAATCCGCTTTTGATTATCGGCAGTGCAAGTGAGATACTTGTAAGCGAAGCAAAGCCAGACAATCTCTCCAGAAACGACACTCCTTTGGCCTGCCTGCCCCTGTTAATAATCGCTAATGTAAGGGCACCGGCTCCAATCAGGACATTACGTAAAAGACTTCCTACCGGCTCTTCCTGCAAACGTCTTTCGTTCACGGTGAGCTTGTTTTTTTCTTTACGTTCACGCTGGTGTGCAGGGATGGAAAACATGGCAATTATTTCTTCCATATGGCCAGTGATGAGCTCCGCCGGAACCTCCTCATCATTATAGTAAACCACCACATTGGCGGTTATTATAGAAACTGACACCTGCTTTACCCATAGCAGTTCGAAGAAATGTTCCCTGAGATCATTTTCGTAACCATTAAGATAACGGATGGCACGGCAGCCGATACGCATGCGCCCGGGTATATGATGCAGTACCCTGCATTTAAGAAGCGGCTCTTTGCTCAGACTTTTCCAGTACATATCTATCCTTATGGGGCTTTCACGCTGTTATTATATGCCCAGTATAACAGGCTGATACCGGCAGGCAGAATGGAAGGCCTGCTGACGATTGACCACAGGCCCAGAGACAAAAAAGTCAGGGTTATGGCAGTATTAAGATCCAGCCAGCCATCAGTTTGCTCATATAAGGAACTGTTTGCAGATTTAAGAGCCTGCGACACTTCCTTCCCTATTAAAGATTGGGGCGTTTTTTCCAGCTCCTTTTCCAGACCCAGTAGCCTGGCAAGCACTCCGGTGAGTGTTACCTCATCAATCTTGCCGGGATCATATAAAACAATTACCGTGCCCAGCAGGGGATTTACCTTTATCGTTTTAATAGCTGCAGCTTTCTGAAGCTGTTGTTCAAGCATCTGTCCCTTTTCCATATTCATTTTCAGAGCCGGGATATAATACCTCACACGGCCGGGAATAGCATGCTTAATTTCCAGGATTCCACGAAATCCCTTGAATCTCCTGGGTTTGCC
>SLRB01000212.1 GCA_007131165.1 Bacteroidales bacterium
CTACTCAAACCTGGGATATGCCATTCTCGGTGAAATAATTAAGAATGTCACAGGCATGGAATACGAGGCCTATGTGCAGAAAGAAATCCTTTCTCCGCTGGGAATAGAGGATATGAGAATCGGGGGGAGCCTTGAAAAAGACCGATATGATAACGAGGTGAAATACTACGATCTTACCAGTAAATCAAGCTTTCATTTAAATGCTAATGACTATCAAGTGGTCCCTCCTGCTTACGGAGGCAATAATATAGAAACGCTGGGTGCTGCAGGGGGCTGGATTGCAACCCCGGCTGATATGCTAAAACTTGTTGTTGCAATTGACAGTCTAACAGCCGGATCCAACATTCTTTCGTCTGAGGCTATTAAAAGAATGACAGGTGTCAGCACTTCAGAAGGATATCCGATAGGCTGGGCAGGCACAGATGGCCGCGGGAACTGGTGGCGCACAGGAACATTATCCGGCACATCGGCACTTGTGATGCGTCAGAACAATGGAATAAGCTGGGCTGTCTTTTTCAACTCAAGTACTCATATGGGCACAGGTTTACATGCCAAAATTGACCGGGAAGTCCGGTCGGCATTGAATCAAGTTGAGAACTGGCCGGAACATGATCTTTTCCATCCTGAAGAAAAGGATCCTTTTATTCATCCTTATATTGTTAATCTAACTCAGAACTAATAAAAAACGGCATGGGTATAACAAAAAAGTACATTAAAGAAGACGGGGTTTGTAAGGTAACTTTCACATTACCTGCTGACCTTTCTGCAAAAGCAAAAAGAGCAAACATTGTGGGAGAATTTAACGACTGGGATATAAACAGTCATCCGATGAAAAAGAGAAGGAACGGTAAATTTTCTCTTTCGATAGAACTACCGTGCAATAACGAGTACCAGTTCAGGTACCTTATTGACGGGGTCAGCTGGCAAACCGACCTTGAGGCCGATGCCCTGGCACCAACTCCTTTTGAGAAAGAGTACAATTCAGTTGTTATTTTATAGCAGCTGTGGTAATAGTTTGTAGCTGATATTCCCGACAACAATAATTATTTAAATGGAAAAAGAAGAAGACATTTTTCAAGGAATACTATTATTAAGGACGGCCTGGTATGAACCTGATAGCGCAGTATGATTAAACCCACCCAAAAAAGAACAAAATGATTACATCTGCTGAAAATAAAAATAAAGAAATTACCATGTATTATCTCCATAAATACACTGGGACCGCATCGGAGCTCCTGATGGCAACAGAGATTGAACTTGACTTTGAAGAGAGCTACTATAACAGGAAGATTATTAAACACCATGAAAACAGTCGCAGAACTATGAGAGGTGCCGACAGGTCCTGTTTCCACAGAGGTATTGCAAAATATACCATTGGTGATCATAAGGGGGCATTGGATGATCTTAACAGGGCAATAGATATGAATCCCCGGAATGCAGAAGCTTATTGCCTCAGAGGCTTCATCAAAAGCAGATCTTGTGTTAAAGGTGAAAAACAGGCAATAGAAGATTTTAACAGGGCTATAGAGATAGATCCAGTGTATGCAGAGGCTTATTGCAACAGGGGCGATGCGAAGGTTTTTCATGGTGATTATAAAAAAGCAATAGAAGATTTAACCAGGGCAGTAGAACTGGACCCTGAATATGGAGAGGCATATAAGATCAGGGGATTCGCCAAATACATATATGGCGACAAAGGTGGGGCATGCCTGGATTGGCTAAGGGCGGCCAACCTAAAGGTCAATGGAGTGGATGAACTGATAGAAAACTATTTCTGTTAGATAATTTACCGGGCAAGCTTTTTATCTCTCCTAATCTATATCGTAGCTTCCCGGTTAAAACGGTACAGATATTCATTTTAAAAAATAACAAGCATATTTTCTTTAATTATTAACCTGAAAAATCAAACTAAAATGAAAACGTCATTTCAATTGTATCATCAAGGAGTAGAAAAATACAAATCCGGAAATTACAAAGAAGCAATAACAGACTTCACCGGTGAAATAAATACAAACGCTTCAATGTGTCCGGAACCATATATCTACAGGGGACTTGCAAGATATTTTACGGGTGAGAAAAACGGGGCGCTGGAAGATTGGTTAAAAGCAGCGGAGCTGGGAGACACAAATGTGTATGATCTGATTGACAGGTATTTTAATTAGACCAGGCCTCATGATTTATTGAAAAATTCGTGTTCCGTATCTCCCCCATAACTGCTGCAGATTTTCACCAGATATGTAGAAGTTTTACACAATTTTGTCTTCCGGCATGTTTTAAAGCTTAAGTCCGGAAACCAGTTCCATAAAATACTTCTGATGCGAAATAACTGACATTTAGATTAGTATTTTAAATCCCGCCTGAAAAAAACCACATGGTTTGCCTATCTGAAAAGAGATAATCTGCTGTTCATAGCCGATGGCACCGTATTTGCCTCTTTCAAAAAGAGAAATATTTATCAGTCACGGATCCTTAACTTAAAGTCAGTCGTGATTTAAATTAAAAATAACAATATAAAGCTTTCTAAAAATGAATGTATTAATAACAGACACAGGCTCAGTTTTCGGGCATGCACTGGCACTGGAATACCTGAATACGGGAGCAACTGTATACGGAATAAGCAAAAGGTCTAATAGCCAGCTGAGCAAATATGTCAATTATTATCACCTTGAGCAAAACATTGAAATGATTGACGGGCTGAATACCAGGCTCAGCGATTTCCTGGGGCATGGAAAGGCATTCGACCTGGCCATCTTAAATGCCGATGCTGCTCCAGTCAAAAAAGAAATAAGAAAAACCACGACAGGCCAGATTATTGATGCTATTAATATTAATGTACTGGCCAACAAAGTCATTATCGATGTTTTACTTGAACACACCTCTGTAGTATACCAAATTGTGGCCATTTCTTCAGGAGCCCTGATAAGCAGAGCCCGTGAATGGAATGCCTATGCCATATCAAAATCAGCATTAAATACACTGATGAGGTTATATGCCGGGGAGGTACCAGGAACACATTTCTCTGCACTTGATCCAGGAATGACTGACTGGGCAGATAATAAAAACATGCGGCGATTATACCCGCAAAAGGAACATCCTGTCTCCAAAAAACTCAAAGAGGTTGATAAAAAGGGAAATATTCCTGACCCGGTATATGCTGCCAACTATATGGTTGAGGCAATGGGCACAATATTGCAGGAGGAGAGCGGTACCTACAGAGATGTAAGAGACCTGTTCTTCTCCCGTGAGTTAAACAGATAGGTTGTTGGCCCTGATTGCCAACAAGCTAATTATCTGCATTTTATAACTATAGCACGAGGAATGCTGAGAAACTGGAGATTATCATATGGTTACGGCATACTGGCTATACTTTTCGGAAGTATAGCAATAATTTTCCCGGGGTTAACCATTATGGGCCTTGCCTATTTTTTCGCCATAACAATCCTGCTCGGGGGAATTATTTTAACAATAAGCTCTGTAAGATCAAGAGGTTTTCTACCAAACTGGCAACTAATGCTTACAGAAGGTGTGGTCGGAATACTGATAGGGATCCTGATACTGGCTATACCCCGGACTGCAGCTGC
>SLRB01000191.1 GCA_007131165.1 Bacteroidales bacterium
CAGATTCTACCAAGTTTGGGAGAAGGGGTTTCAGCAGGATTTGTGGTATGGCTGAAGTTGATATGGTAATTACCGACAATGAGGTGACGGCAAGTTTTGTTGAAAGCATGGAGGAGTCCGGCATTGAGCTGATCATATGTTAACCCCCATCACCTTGTAATTTAGCCGACCGGGAACTGCCCGTTATCAGGTTTACCTGTGTCACAACACCGGCTTTGCTTGCGGCCTCCCCTGAACTCTGCTTCACTGCAGCAACCATTGCTGCCGGCTAACTCCTGCCTTCTCCAAACTAAGAAATACCCTCCATAAGCTTTCGGCAGATAAAATAATATGAATGTCGCATCTGGTTTATATTGCACAAAGAGAGTAATTGCGTATGTGGGATCGACCAGGGTCAACAAAAGATACGGGTTCCATGGATTGAAAAGCAGATTATTGACCTGACAGACATAATACAGATGAACTTTTAAGGGAAAAAACAGTGCAGAGCGGACTAATACTGTGCCCGGCAATCGAGCAGGAGGAAAATGCGGACTTTCACCACCAGGGTAAGCAGTCATGCACGGCACACAAAAAAAACAAAAGCCGGAATGCTCCGGCTTTTGCTTCACCATTAACCCTAAAAATTAACCTAAAACTTGATTGAAACCCCTGAGAAAAAATGCCTGCCTGCTTGCGGGAAGAAGCCATCCATGTATCGCTCTTCTCCCTGATACATATAACGATAAATCCAGGCATTTGTTTCATATTTCGCATTAAAAATATTGCCCAACATTAAATTTATTCCAAACTCCCCGAACCGTGAGGTTTCTATAGAATAACTCAATCTGAGGTCACTAAAAAAATAAGGATCCAGCATCCTTTCTCTGCTGGCAGTGTTGTCAATAAACTGCCGCCCGACATACTTCCCTGATAGATTTACAGTAAATCCCTCCAGAGGTTTTACAGTAAAATCACCACCGGCAATAACAGGAGGAGAAAAAGAGAGATGGGTTCTGCCGATATGCCTGACGATCTGTACCGGCTCATTCTCCGGGTTTTCCCAGTAATCCCAGTTATCAACATATTCGGTAAAATCCGGAATAATGTTTTCACTCAGGGAAAGGTTAACCCCCATTTCCAGCATTGAAGAAACCTTTATCCCGGCGAGCAATTCAAATCCTGCCCTATAGCTGTCGCGAACGTTGGTCATAACAGGTGCCCCCACATCATTTATCTGTCCTGTAAGCACAAGTTGATCTTTATAATTCATGTAAAACAGATTGGCATTGATACTAAGGTTTTGTTTTTTAAGATTATACCCTGTTTCCAAATTTCCAAGTCTTTCAGGTCTGGGAACTTCTCCGGGCCGGGCATCTTTAAAGTTGCTCCTGTTGGGTTCCCTGTGGGCAACAGAATATGAGAAATAAAGATTCTGACGGTTGTCAAACTCGTAATAAATCCCTGCTTTCGGGTTAAAAAAATGATACTCATGTTCGCGGGAAATATCCCTGAGATCGTCGTCTATGCCATCTATTGTATAGTAAATTGTCCGGTATTGAAGATCGCCATAAAGGTTTATCCTGTCAGTCAGTCTGTAGTCTATTTTCCCAAATACATTGAAATCATATTTGTCTCCCCTGTTGAAATACCATTCATGATTTTTGGGTATATGATTTGCATATTCGGCCCAGATTATATGTCCGTAATGGTCGCCTAAATAATGGTTCGCTGCACCGCCAAAAGTGACATCATAGTGCCGGCTGTCATACCTCAGTGACCAGGTCATCCCGTAGAAATGATTATCCAGGATCTTTCTCCTGATCAAGTCGCTCCTTGAAATAGTCTGGTTGCCCATTATCAGGTTTTCCAGGCCATAATTGCCGAATCTCTGGTTTTCCCTGTATTGTTCATAATATCCGTACCCTTTTGTATAATGGAGCGCTGTGCTGAGATTTAAAGAGGGTGATAACTCACGGGAATAAAGTACCTGAAAGTGATCCTGCTGATAATTGTCGGTCTCATTGTCGTAATATACAACCTCTCCATCATCATCGGTATAGCTTCCAATGCCATTATAACGGCGGTCAATATCAAGCATATAGGATGGCACACCATCCCAGGCCTGGTATGTTATCTCTTTACCCGAAAAAACGTTTACCTTCAGCAGGCTGTTTTCATTGTGCATTGCCCCCGAGAGGAAAAATGATTTCAGGTCGGAGCTGGCCCTGTCAATATATCCATCAGAAGTTATCCTTGACAGGCGGGCATCAAAGGTGAACCTGTCATTTATCATTCCCGAACCGAGCCGGACAGTGTTCCTTAATGAATTGAACGAACCGGCCGAAGCAACTATTTCTCCATAGGGATCAGAATTTATTGTTTTGGTCTGAAGATTAATACTTGCTCCAAAAGCTCCCGCTCCATGTGAAGAAGTTCCAACACCCCGCTGAATTTGAACATTATCAACGGAGGAAGCAAAATCAGGCATATTTACCCACCACACACCATGGGATTCGGGATCATTAAGGGGTATTCCGTTAACTGTGATATTTATTCTGTTCATGTCGGAGCCCCTGATCCTGAAGTTCGTGTAACCAATCCCCGTTCCTGCATCCGACGACGCAACAAACGATGGCGTCAGGTTCAGAATATATGGAATATCACGGCCAAAATCACGTTCCTCGATTTCCGACCTGTTTACATCAGTAAAGGCAACAGGCACCCGCGAGTGGGCCCTTGTTGCCGATACAATAACCTCCTCGGCAAGATAGGAAAGCCTCTGGAGTGTTATCTCCATATCTGTATCCCCGCTTGCATCTAAATCAATAAAGCGGGTTTCATACCCCATATGTGATACCCGCAACACATAACTCCCTTGTTCAACATTAAGACGGAAGTGCCCGTCGGCATTGGTGGCTGTCCCGTAATAGGAACCATCAATCAGAACATTTGCCCCAATCAGCGGGACTCCATCCTGGCTTGTTACTTTGCCGGTAATTACCGGATTTGCAAAAGTTGATATACAAACCAATTGCAATACAAGTAGTCCAATTACCTTGTACATGATAAAGATTTTTGGTTAGACTTATAATTGCAATGAGGTGATCTTGCTTATTCCCTACACCGGCATTACCCGGATCAGGTTCAAAGGGTATGATCTCAGCCCGTCTTATTAAGGCACCCCATCAGAGAAACTACAAAAATAACAATTTTGGCTTTCACAGCAAGCAGCCGGTCCTGAGTCCGGCTGTTTGCCTGTCAATAACAAGTAACTATTTTTCTACAGAGAGAACATCCTTAAACGCTTTTTCAAATGTCTCTTTAGGAAGTGCACCCTGCGCCATTTGGGGCATTCCTTCCAGTGGAACAAAAAGTAGCGAAGGTATGCTTTGTATACCAAACACCCCTGCCAGCTCTTTCTCTTTTTCGGTATCGATCTTATAAATATTCAATTTTCCACTGTATTCAGAAGCAAGTTCTTCCAGAATGGGAGCAACCATTTTACAAGGCTGGCACCAATCAGCATAAAAATCTATTACACAGGGTGTATCTCCCTGATATTGCCACTCTTTTTGGTTTTCGTAA
>SLRB01000087.1 GCA_007131165.1 Bacteroidales bacterium
ATGGAATAAAGACCAACATTAGTTTCCTGCAGAGCCTTATGCACAATGATGATTTTAAAACCTCCAGCTTTTCAACCACCTGGTGTGAGGAGAATGCCGGCAGAATCACTGAAGCTGAGAGTTTGATAAAAAGCAGGAACCCCTGGCAGGTACCTGCCATAGCCTCATTTATTGCAAGCCTGGGAAGAAGAACCGGAAGAAACCTTCTATGGGAAAATCTCGGTTACTGGCGGGATGGGAAGAAATTAAGATTCTGCTTTGAGGGTGAAATTGTGGAAGCCTCGATCATAAGGCTTTCCGGCAATTATTATCACCTGTCTCTCAGTGGTGAGGAATTCTCAGGAAAATACACCTTTGAAAACAAGCGGATGAAGCTGGAATTTAAGAACGACGACCATATTGTGTTTATTTCGGAAAACAGTGAAGGACAATTCAGGATAACCTGCAGGGGGTTTGAATATTTTTTCAGGCGGTTTGATTTTTTAAAAAAGAAGGAGATGTTTCTTCCTTCAGCTGATGATTTATTTTCAGGATCGGGAGCTATCTACTCACCAATGCCCGGGAAGATAGTCAAAGTGAATAAACCTGCCGGAGCAACTGTAAAGAAAGGAGATACCCTGCTGATAATTGAATCGATGAAAATGGAGAACAGTATAAAAGCCCCTGAAGATGGAATCGTCGAAAGAATCAGGGTCAGGGAGGGCGACCTTATTGACGGCTCATTACCGCTGGTACTTTTTCAACATAATCAAACAACATGAAGTTAAAACCTTAAACAGATACTATTATGAACTTTGATCCAAGTGAGGAACACGAACTGATAAGAGAAACCGTCAGGAGTTTTGCAGAAAAGGAGATAAAGCCACTGGCATCTGCGCTGGATGAAAAAGAGAGTTTTTCTGTGGAGATAACAAAGAAGATGGGCGAAATAGGACTGTTCGGAATGAATATTCCTGAAAAGTACGGAGGTGCCGGCATGGACACCCTTTCTTATATTATTGCAGTAGAGGAACTTGCACGAGTTGACGGTTCACATGCAGCAACCCTGGCAGCACATAACTCTCTTGGTATAGGCCCCATCTATTACTACGGCACTGAAGCCCAGAAAGACAGGTATCTGCCACCTCTCTGCACAGGAGAGTCACTATGGGCATTTGGACTGACCGAGCCTGAGGCAGGTTCTGATTCGCGCGGCAGCAAAACAAAAGCCGAGCTCATAAACGGAGAATGGGTCATTAACGGATCAAAAATATTCATTACCAACGGCGCCTCTAAAATTTCAGCCGGAGTAACAGTTCAGGCAGTAAGCGGAGAAACCGGTGGAAAGAAAGAGTTCAGCACCATAATTGTCGAAAAGGGAACCGCTGGTTTTAAGTCCGCCGAAATGAAAGGCAAGATGATGTGGCGTGCATCTGACACATCAGAAATGTTCTTCGATAACTGCCGGGTACCTGAAGAGAATCTCCTGGGCGGACAGGGAGAGGGATCCAGAATAATGCTTAGTACACTGGACAACGGACGCCTGTCTATTGCTGCCATGGGCCTTGGCTGTGCTCAGGGGTCTTATGAAATGGCACTGAAATATGCAAAGGAGAGAAAGCAATTCGGAAAAGCCATTGCCGAGTTTCAGGCCGTAGCATTTAAACTTGCAGACATGGCAATGAAAATAGAACTTGCCAGAAACCTCCTCTATAAAGCCTGCTGGCTAAAGGATAATGAAAGGGAGTTTGGCAAAGAATCGGCAATGGCAAAACTCTATTGTTCTGAAATTGCAAGGGAGGTTGCCGATGAAGCAGTGCAGATACATGGAGGTTACGGGCTAATGAAAGCCTTCGATGTCGAGCGTTTTTACCGGGATCAGCGGTTGCTCCAGATTGGCGAGGGTACTTCTGAAATACAGCGTATCGTTATATCAAGATATCTGCTGAAGGACAGATAAATTTAAAGTCAGAGAAAAAAACCACCTCTCTCCTTCCCTCTTTTGCTAAAAATTGACGAAGTTTGCAATTAGGCTTTTTCAAGCTTCTTCAGTTCTAATACCATCATATTAACAGGGTTTTAACAATAAAGCAATCATGCAGACTTCTCTCCTTATACTCGTAATTAATCCGCGCCATGAATTCACCAAGATAGTTGTATACTAAAACACAAAACTGCTTTATTTAAAGCGGATTATTCATTCCGCCGAAGAACTGGGCAAATATAAAAAACTCAGTGATCAGGTGCCGTTCAGGACAAAGTGTGTCATAAACGAGTTAAAGCAGAATGACATGCCGCTTGACCGTTTTTCAGCAATAGTGGGACGCGGGGGACTTATTAAGCCGCTTAGTTCCGGTGTATATGAGGTTAACGAGGCAATGCTCAACGATCTGTATAATTCGCACTACAGTGAAGATGTTGTTAACCTTGGGGGAATGATCGCAGATGAAGTCCGCAAAGAGATGCCCAATGCGCGCGCGGTTATAGCCGACCCAGTTGTTGTAGATGAACTTGATGATATTGCACGTGTTGCAGGCCATCCCAAATTTGAGAGAAAATCTATATTTCACGCCCTGATGCAAAAATGGATTGCCAGAAAATTTGCCAGGTCACAGATCAAGCCATACGAAGAGCTGAGGCTTATAGTTGTCCATCTTGGAAGCGGAATAACGATAGGCGCGCATCTCAACGGAAGGGTTGTAGATGTCAACCAGGGCCATGACGGAGAAGGACCAATTGCCCCCTTAAGAAGCGGTACACTTCCCGCGGGAGATCTGGTAAGACTCTGCTTCAGCGGTAAGTACACAAAAGAGGAGGTTCTAAAAATGCTGACGGGTGAGGGAGGTTTGTTTGCCTGGTTCGGAACCATGAGTACCATAGAGCTAGAACAAATGTCGATGAACGGAAATAAGCAGGCCAAGCTGGTATTTGGCGCAATGGCTTACCAGGTATCAAAATATGTCGGGGCCATGTATGCGGTATTGGAAGGGAAGGTTGATGCAATACTGATTTCCGGCGGGATTGCAAACAGCAAATATTTCATTGACATGATCCTCAAGAGGATCAGGAGTATGGCACCTGTTCATGTTTTTCCCGGCTCGGATGAGATTGAGGCACTTGGTATGAACGGGCTGATGGCTTTGAAGGGAGACATTGATATCAGGGAATATAAGTAGTTTTTCAGTACCTTTCCAGCCACCTGTAGCGTCTTTCACTGTCTCCAAAGCGAAGGTTCACCATCAGTTCATGCGAACCGAAATTCTGGTGGCTCATATTGTTCAGGGAGTAATCATAGGCATACCCCATATGAAACCTCTCAAACCTGAAGCCAACCATAAACACCACTGCTCCGACAGACCGGTAGGATATGCCCCCCCAGAACTGGTCGCTGTAATAAAATTTCGAACCAAGGTCAAAGTTGTATGACGATGTGAAACCGGTCTGGACAAGCACTACCGGTTCAACTGTCACGTTATTCTCAAGTTTAAAGGAGTACCCACCCATCAGGTAAAAGATCCGTTCCATCCTGAAATCCTGCAGGCCATCATTTCCGAATTTAAGAACCGATTGCAGCATTTGCGTTGAAG
>SLRB01000270.1 GCA_007131165.1 Bacteroidales bacterium
TTACCTTCTATCCGGAAGCCGGTCAGCACAATCAAAAGTCAGAAGTTTCAGGTTTGTTGACAAGAAATATGGCCCGTTCCCGGGGAGCTGCACTGTTTTAAATGATGACGGGGCCCTTCAAATCATAGACAATTCGCGCAGGGTGTTTATAAAAAGGTTCCTCAGACCGCCATTTTGCTTCCTTTGCCATGACAAGCTCAATATCCATGCCGACATATCACTTGGCGATGCCTGGGGTCTCCCGGGGTCTATGTACGGGCAGACCGTGGCTGTAAGTCGCACACCAGCGGGGAAAGAAGTTATTGATGGCGCCCTGGCTGGTAATTTTGTCGCGGGGCATCAGATTGGTTATGAAAAGGTGCTGGAAGGACAGGATATTGATGCGCGAAGGGTCTTGTGGAGTACTGCTACTTTTTTATGGAAGAATTCCGGGAATTTTGTACCCCAATATGGGTTGGGGCTTCCTGAATCGTTACCTGAAGGATACCGGAAACCAAAAAACCAGTTTGAACGTGCCCTGGATTTGTTTTCGGCAAAAACCAGGAAAGATTTTGAACACAGGTTAGGGAAAATGGTGCGGAAGGAAAAAGTTCCCTATTATGTAAAAAGGGCTGTTCTTGCTGTCATAACAAAAGTCATTGGACTGAAGGATAAATTGTCCGCAAAGGGACGCCGCCACTGATATATCAAAACTGGATCAGGAATTATAAAGATTCAAAAATTACCGGGCGATGAAAATAGTAATAACCGATGTATATGACCTGAAGTACAATTATGGTGTACAGGGACTGGTCCTGCCCCTTGCAGGCAAACTCAGGGAAAAGATTCCCGGTGCTGAATTCATTATGCCTGTGCAGTCTGCCTACTATAACAGGCCTAATATAGAATTTGCCTCGAAAAGAGGAATAAGGCTGGTTAGCTACTGGAAGTACAGCTTTGTATTTGAGATGGTCCATTTTTTTCTGAAGCTGGGGGGATTTTTGCGGGAAGGTTCTGTTGAGGCCCCCGGCTGTGATGAGGCTCCCACCTCTGATGATCGCTATACTGTCCATAAGAGTACAGCTCTTGCCGGATACCGTGAACTTGTCGCTTCCATAAGGGAAGCCGGGATGGTTATAGATGTGGCAGGGATAGAATTTATCGGTAACAGCGGAGCAAAGAAGAAATGGGGAGAGTTGTTGTTTTGCCGGATGTTTCAGAAGCTGGCCAGACGGTATAAAAGACCTTATTTTAAATATACTAAATCTTATGGCCCCCTCGAAGGACTCTTGTTCAGAGCAGCTGCAAAAAGGCTGCTTGAAGAGCTGCCTTTTATTTTTGTACGCGGCCGGAACAACCTGGAAAGAATGAAGAGGTTGCAGTTTAAGACTCCCCTGTACCTGTTTCCGGATGTTTCACTGGTACTTGAACCTGCACCGGATGAATGGGCTGAGCAACACCTCAAATCGCTGGGTATCGATACTTCAAAACCAGTTATTGGAATATCTCCCAGCCGCGTGCTCAGCAGGATTAATATACGGGGTTCAGCCCATACTACCGGTCAAAACCACAGGGAGTTGTGCAAAAGGCTAATGAAAGAATACAGTAAAGACGGAACGCAGGTACTTGTTATTCCTCATGCAATAGACAGGATTGATAAGTATAAATGCGACAGGGAACTTGCGATTGAATTGCTTGAGGAAACCGGATATCCCGACGATGTATTTCTTGCAGGAGAAGGACTTTCATACAGTGATGTAAGGGCTCTCATAGGTAAACTGTCGTTTTATGTAACCGGCAGGTATCATTCGGTTGCCTCGGCCCTCTACATGGCGACACCGGTAGTCAGCCTGGCCTGGCATGTAAAATACACCGATATAATGGGCGAGTTTCTCGACGAATACCTTGTAATAGATTCACGCAGCACCAATATTGATGATGCCTGCAGACTTATCAGAAAATACCGGGACGACCTGTCGTGGTATGATAAAGCCAAGGTTCGGGAAAACCGCGACAGGATTGGCAGAGAGGTGGATAAAAGCGTTCAGATGATCCTTGATAAAACCCATTGAATCTCATTCCGGTAAATAATTGCCAGTCCTCCCCAAATATACAGAACCAGAGCAACCGCTGTTAGATAAGGATTTAGCGAAAGAAGTACCTTGACAGCCTCAAGCAGTGCAGCTACCATGATTATTGAAAGGGGAAACCAGAATACCTTCATGGTGTTATATTTTACAGGTGCCTTCCTGTGCTGAACTGCTCTCAGCAGGACAATCTGGATCACAAAAGCAGCAATAAACGCGGTAACTGCCCCGTAATAACCTATCCTGGGTGTCAGAAACCAGTTTATGCTTAGGTTAATGACCAATACCAGTGAATTGATGAGGAAGAAAACCCCGGTCTTTTTCCTAAACAACAAGGGCCAGGAAAACACCTGGTACTGGGCTCTTAGCAGGAATCTTGCAAAAATGATCCCTACCAATCCTGCCGATAATGTTAGCTCGGTCTCGTAAAAAGTGGAGATAAAAAGCATAACGGGCAGTATGGCCAAAGAAATTATACCAGCTGCCTCAGCAATAAAGAGTGATAAAACCGTCCTGATCTCATCTTCCCTTTTCTTTATGCCTTCTTTCATGTACCTGTAGACTTCGGGTTGCGATGCTGCCGTAAGACCTTGAATGATCATCTGAACCCCGATTGCGAATTTCATGGCATTATCATATATACCAAGTTCCTCAGGATTATTAAGCAAGAAAAACCTGTCGCCGAAAAGCAGTCCCCAATAAATGAATTCAGTCAGGAACAGAGGCAATGCAAACCTGTGCAGGGCTTTCAGAAGAGGCCTTTTATAATGAATGCCGCATGAGGTATATGTGTATACCGCGAGAGCTATGGCCATAACAGCACCGCCCAGCGCAGTACCGTATACATAACCAATGAACGAGAGGTCATAAAGAAAAACTCCCGCAAGCTGGAAACCCGAACGAAATATTCCCGAGAAAAAGCTGACAATAACGAAAGCTTTAACTCTCTTTTCATTCCTGTACAAAACAAGGAGGGTGGAAATAACCGAACGGTTAAGACCGGCAATTACCAGGGAGGGCCCGTACCGTCCAAAATCCTGAAGCTCAGGCTGGGAGAAAAGCTGCCCGATCTGGGGGGCCATTAAAAGAGCTACCCCAAGTAAAAGCATTCCCCGGCCGATTATCCCGGTAAGTATTGATGAGACGAGATAACCGTAGCCCGATGCCTTTTCGCGGTGGTCATAGTAAAACCGGGCAATACTGGTACCCATGCCGAAAGTGCAGATAAGGAAAACAACCGATATGATCGCTTCGGTTATCGCCAGGTAACCGAAATCGGCCGCACCCAGGCGGGCTTCACCTTCAATGGCGGGATAGACTATCAGCTGCAGCAATGCGGGAAATGCTGCAAAAAAAGTATAGACGGCCGATAGCTTGAAATGTTCTCTCAGATTTATCATCCTGCCGGAGTCGATAGATGTTTCAAGCAAATGTAAATGAAATTTTTTTCATTAAAACTACACCCTGACAAATGAAAAAAATTTTATCAAAAA
>SLRB01000007.1 GCA_007131165.1 Bacteroidales bacterium
GCACAGTACAGGAAATGTGAGTATTCCAGGTGGTACCACAAACAAGGCAGCCCGCAGGCTGCCTTGTTTTATGTGTGCCGGTCCGGGCTCGTTCCGTCCCTGCTGCACGGTTCCTCGCCAGATCATTTCAGCCGGCATATTATTATACCCCGGCCCGGTTTTTATTACTTACGTCCTTTAAAGATGCTGTTCAGGTGGTCAGCGGTCTCCGTCAGCAGCTGTTCCTCGCCGGAGAAACTACGGCGTTGCCTGAAAATGCTCCGCAATTCATCCCTGATCTCAGGGAAAGCCCTGTAGACATCCCTTCTGTTCAAAGCATCCAGTCTTACAATTACATCACCAGGCAGCACAAAGAAATAGACGGGATCGTGCTCCAGTTCCGTAAAAATGTACCGTGAGTGCCCCCTCCTTACATACACGTCCCTTTTACGTGAAACCTGCCTGTAGGCGTAAAGAGTAACGATGTCATCATAAAGTACCTGGACATATAATTCTTTTGAACCCTGCATTCTCAAAAGGCTTCTTTCCACTTTTTCAAATAGCAGCATTTCATTTTCTTCAGGCACATACATCCTGAAACCGCTCACAAGTCCCCTGTCCAGCATTATGTGCTGAAGTGATCCCTCGTGCAGCCAAAAAACCTCATCAATCAGTCCGTTATACCTCAGCTTTACGTTTTCAGCAACTATCCCGTTCTCAAGCATCACATCGCCTTTCAGCCATTCATTCTTAAAATATTTGTCTCCTGTATACATACCGGTGGGCTCCCTTACTTCACCGGCAAGAGGCACAATGGTATCCCCTGAGTACAGGGTAACCGTAACCAGGATAAATGCGAGACTTGCTGTGATATGCTTTATTGGTTGCATGTGTTCTGTTCTGGGCTACCTGACAATAAATGATTTTTGTTCAATGAACCTTTTGCCGCTGCTGGTAACACCCTTAACGCTTATTATAAACGGGCCGGTCAGGTCGCCTGTATAGAAGCTGAATTCCCTGTAATCGCCAAAGGTCCCTGGTGTAACGGCAGGTTCCCAGTACAGTGTATGCCTGAAGTCCGGATCGTCAATATTGTTAGTGCCATCATAAACGGGTGGGGCAATTGTTGACCGCGGTATGAGTGCCGGTATTTCCGAAACAGTGTACGGACCGTTACCGGCCATCTCGCTGTGGCCGTCGCCGGTCAGGGTAATGGCCACAATTCCCGAAAACTCAATGTCGCCGTATCGCCAGGGGTAGTTATGCACCTCTATCTTTTTTATGTCGCCCGACCGGAGATGCCTTATATCCTCCAGGTTCACCACATGAACCCCGTTCATGAACACTGTGGGCGGTTCGTCAAAATATTGCCGCGTGCGTGAGTTAACCAGCCTGGAATGCAACCGGCCGTCCCTTTCCCTTATCTGCCACTGGGGAACCAGCTCCCTTGCTATCTCCATCAAATCGTCCAGAGGCAGAAAATTTGCCGGTATTATGGTATTCGCCGGTGCCGAATATAACATGGGCCTCCGGTGATCCCAGGGGGGAGGTTCGGGCGGCTCATGATGGAAAGATATGCCGAACAGTTTGTTAACACTTGTGATATCCTGACTCTTCCTGATCGCACCTGTTAATTCCTGATCCATATTTACCCTTTCGGGGATGAACCCGTCTGCAACCGCAAACATGTCGTCGGTCTCAATATGAATGCTGGAGGACAGTGAAGGGTTGCGGGGACTGATAAACACCTCTTCGAGGTCATTGTAGTTATTCAGGATAAAGCTGAACCTTCCGCCGGTATCGGTTTTTGAATGGTACAGATCAATAATATTGCCGGCGCTGGTTAGAAACAGGTCTGTTTCCGGAAGCGGGCTCCCTTCGGGGATGGTTGTGACTTTACCCCTGATTTCCAGGCCACCCCTGCGGATGTTATCCTGCCTTTCCTGGATCGTTGTCCCTGGCACCGTATTTATTTGCTGTTCGCCGGAATAGTTGCCGTTACCTGTTCCAGACAGAGTTTCCGCCCTGACCACACTGATGGAGGCCCATAAGGGATATTCTGCCCCTGCTACAGGCTCTATTCCGGCTAAGACCATCTCTCTCGTCCCGTATTCACTGCTGTTTGTTGAAATAGAAATTAAGCTTCCCCCGGTCTGTATTTTGCTGTCATTGTTCCGGTCCGGGCCTGTGGTTCCCCGGTCGCTTGCTAACTCTAATTCCTGCAGCTCGGTATCAAAGCGGTTCACAACTATAACCTGCCTGCGGACAGTATTCCGGCCACCGGCACCTTGTGTCATCACACCGTATCCGGCAAGCTGGTATATACCTGTCGAAATAGTGTCTTCCAGGTACAGGCTTCCCCAGGCACGTCCCATGTCAAGCCTTGCAATACCGCTTGTTATTGTCTTGTTGCTGCTGCACCTCATGACTATGCAGGCCAGCCTGCCATCCTCGCCCGGAGTGTCGTATTCGGGAAGATACATTGAGAAATAGAGTCTTTCGCCGGCTATATATATATCCCTGTCAGTAGTCACCGAAGCAGGCGGAAGATTTGCCCCGGCGGCAAACGGGAAAACAGTGTTTGTCGCAAAAAGCAGCGGAGGTAATAGAGACAGCAGCAGACGGTTAATTGTTTTGGTTTTCAGCATGGCCAACCCTGTTATTAGTCCACCCAGAAATCGGGCGGTTCGACAAAAGTTTTTCCAAAATCCGTTATATGATGCAGATCATCTGTTTCCCTTAAGGGATAGAACTCCTGCCATGGTGTTTCAACAACCACCCATGATTTCCGGGTAACCCCGGAGACTTCAAAATGGCCCAGCGCAAGCTTTCCCTTCCCCGACAGGGAATATATATTGGAAGGCAGCTGTTTTGCCATCGGGTCAAATAGCCTCCCTTCCGAATGGATCTGTTCATGAGCGGCACTGTAGAAATTCCAGCTATCTTCGTTAAGAGAGTACATCGTATAAAGCAGGACTCTTCTGTGCGGGTAAAAATCCTCCTCCCTGTCGATATTGAGGTCTGATTCCCTGAGCGACATGAAAGTTACTTCATGATCCTTAACAGTTGCTGATCCCTGCCCGAATGTCTCCATATTTATATTGATGTTGTCGGGCATATACAGCTTTTTCCAGAGGAAGTTCTGGTGATTTGGAAAAGTCTGGGTGTAAAGGAGCAGGTACTGGGTTACCAGCCTGAATAGCGGCTTTTCAGTGCCGGTGCCGCTGATATCGGCAGTAATATCAAGGCCGGGTATCATGCGCACTGAAAAGGTTCCCTGTTGTGACTGCATCAGCCGTTCTTTCTCCGTCTTTCTTGCAATGATAGTGTCCAGGGATACCCGGCCGGGAAGGCACTGCTCGGCAGATTCATATTCGTTGCCGTCGGCAGTTTTAATATGAAGCCGGTAGTTTCTCCCCTCCACCGCAATGAGATCCGGTGACGAATAGTAATGCCCGGGTGATTCCTCACTGAATTCAAACCGCTTGCCGGTATCATCATAAACAGCTACTGATGCACCCCTGATATATGAGGGAGGGCTTGCATTTATAGCGGACTGGCTTTCAACAGGGC
>SLRB01000003.1 GCA_007131165.1 Bacteroidales bacterium
AGAACTATTTTTTGACAGCTATCAGTCTTATTACACTTGCCGGTCCCTTATGGTACATGCCCTCATCCAGTTCAATCTCTCTTTTGTAAAGAGTCTCAATTTCAAGATCTTTAAAATCGTCGTTCAGGTCATGTACATCATAGAGCATTTTTTTGTCGGATGGCCCCCCGGTGCCAAATGTATGCTGCTCCGGAGAGAAGGCTTCCATAAGGAAAAATCCCCCTTTTTTGAGTGAATTGATCAGTTTCTTATGTATGTATTTCCTGTTTCGTGGCAAAAAATGGACATGAACCAGGGCAATTGCATCATACATCTCCTCCCCCAACTCATGGAACTCGATATCTGCTACAAGGTATTCAATACTGACGCCTTCTCTCCTGGCAAGTTCCAACGCTTTTTTCCTGGCGTTAAAACTAAAATCAAATGCATCTACTTCCCACCCCCTGTTTGCTGCATAAACGGCATTCCTGCCTTCACCTTCAGCCGGTAACAGAATTCTGCCTGGTTCTACACCATCGATAAAAGTCTTGAAAAACATGTTAGGTTTATCGCCATAGACGTAATCTCTGTTTTTATAACGCTCTTCCCAGAAATCCCTCATCTTTTATAAAATATATAGTATTTCGGATGCCAGGAGCATTGCTGCCTGCCCTTCCGGGACACAAATCAGAATATTTGCGGGTGTCTGTTCCCGACAGCAAACCTGGAATCAGGAAACAGGTCAGTTACCTTAATTGTAACTTTTGGATTAAACCATTTGATATTAACTTTACCCCCCATAATACCGTAGCTGATATCAGTTATGGATATTTGATGACATAAAATTAACAATTTCAGGTCAATTATCACAAATTAATCTGAAAGACTCATAGGCCTTAGGTATACGGAGCTCTCACAGGCATGCCGAAGGCACACAATTAACGACTGGTGCATGCAAACAAGTGAAGAAATACCCGGTCATCTTCTCAGGCCCGAAATAATGACCGAATGCCGGAATTATGCAATATTCAGGGCCGGAATGCGATACAACAGGACATTAAAAGATCTGGAAGCAGGGAAATATATAATTGCAGAAGGAAGTTTTGCAACTGCATTGTCGTTATATTCATGGATTAAAAAAAAAACCGGGCATGAGTACCCGGTATATGACCATTCATCCTCCAGGGCAAACAGGAGAATATTCTCTGAAAGATCGGGACGCATATTGATCAGGGTTAAGGATCACAATCCCGTCCTTGATAAAGCTCCGTCAATACCATGGCTGAAGTCATTTTATCGCCGGAGCCAAGAATTCATGATATCCCTTCCAGACCTTCTCGGTATGAACGGTGCCTGGCAATGGTATTCAAAGGGGGTTAAATACCAGGTGCTTAATCATAAGCTGCACCCTTTTTACGGGGTCTACTTCCCAACCCGCACAACCCACCTGATGATGCTTGACGACTGGCTGGCAAGGAATATGAAGGGTTTTGGCCTTGTTGCCGATATCGGAACCGGATGCGGGGTTCTGGGTTTCATGGCTGTAAAACACGGGGCCAGAGCAGTATATGCAACCGATATTAATCCCAATGCCATATACAGTACTTCAATGGACGCATATAAAACAGGGCTCGGAAAAAGAATAAACTCCATACATGGATCCTTCTTCGGTGCTGCAAAGGACATGAAGAGCGCCGATAACGGACTGGTCCTTTTTAATCCGCCCTGGATCCCGGGAAAGTGTAACACTTTAATTGACAAAGGCATTTATTATGAAGATGGCTTTTTCGACGAATTCTTTGAATTAGCTGCAGAAAAGGTGAGGCCTGGCAGTTTTATTGCAGTGATTTTCTCCGATTATGCCATTGTAGCTGGTGTTGCAAAAAGAAACCCCGTTGAAGAGGCTGTTAAGGCTAACCATAACTTTGTCGTAGTTGATAAGCTCACCAAAAAAGTGCAGGAGAAGACCGGCAAATTATCAAGATCATGGATCAACAGCATCAGAGAAAACGAAACAACCGAACTGCTGATAATAAAAAGAAGCTGATTTAATGCAGAATGTTACAGGTAAGATGTCAGGATTTCTGCAATTTCGCGGTCATTCCTTAACCTCGGAACCTTATTCTGCCCTCCCAGCTTTCCGATCGATTCCATATACCGCGCAAAGGCATTCCCGGGCATAACCCTTAGTATTAACGGCTGTATTATTTTACCCTTAACAAGATCCTTGTAGTAAGAGTTCCTCAACTGCATCTGACTATCAAGCTCGTGCCTGAAGACTTCCATATCCGGAGGAAATGCCTCAAACTCTATGAACCACTCGTGACAGGGTTTACCCTCAGGGTTCTCAAAAAATGGCGCAACGGTAAACTCGGTTATTCTTGCCCCTGTCTTTTTGCATGCCTCAACAATAGCTGCGTCGGCCTCTTCGGCAATAACATGTTCGCCAAATGCGGAGGTGAACTGGCTTACCCTGCCGGTAACCACTATCCTGTATGGGTCTTTTGAAACAAATTTTACCGTATCCCCGATATTGTAACCCCACATTCCGGCATTTGTATTCAATATCAAAACATAGTTAACACCGGTTTCAACACCCGACAGAGGTATGCGGACGGGCTCATCGTCGTAAAAACAATCCAGTGGAATGAATTCATAAAATATTCCCGTATCAGGGATAAGTAGCAATCCTTCTGCAGGAAACTCGTCCTGGAACGCAAAGAAACCTTCTGATGCAGGGAATATTTCAATTGAATCGACGTGATCTCCTCCTATCAGTTTCCCGAACTTTCGTTTATAAGGTTCAAAATTGACCCCGCCGTACACAAAAAGGGAAAAATCAGGAAACAGCTCCTTTATTGTAGTTTTGCCGCTTTTCTCAAGGAGGCGTTCAAAATACATTTCTACCCAAACCGGTATCCCGCTTATAAGGGTCATCTTCCTGCCAATAGTCTGGTCGACAATTGCATCAAGCTTCTTTTCCCATTCCTCAATACAGTTAATTTCCCATGTAGGCAACTGGTTGCGCCGCAAATATGAAGGAACATGATGATTTACTATACCTGACAGCCTGCCGGAAGGAATGCCGTTTTCATCTTTAAGCCGCGGACTGCCTGAAAGGAATATGTAATTGCCGTCAATGAACCCGGTTTTGGCCGTACGGTCAATATAATTCAACAGTGCCAGACGGGTTGATCCTATATGGTTGGGTATAGAATCACGGGTTATCGGAATATACTTACCTCCGGAGGTTGTCCCTGAAGTCACCGCAAAATAGATCGGGCGGCCCGGCCATAGCACATTCTTGTGTCCAAGCCTTACACGTCCTATATATGAGCGCAACCCTTCATAATCCCGCACAGGAACATTATTTTTAAACTGCTCGTATGAATTTATAGAGGAGAAGGAATGGTCGCGGCCAAAAACAGTGTTACGGCCCTTACTAATGAGCATTTCGAAAATTTTATCCTGCAGCTCAACAGATCTGGTCTTCCAGCTACTGATCTTTTTCCTGGAGAGCCTGGCAGCCATTCTGGCTGAAAATTCCAATAGTCCCATAATGTTTGCATTCAATTACTGAATTACCTGTCTTCCATACCCTGATTCAATAAGCACGGCTATAAGCTGCCTGTATACATCCAAACCCTTTTCAAGTGCATCGATCGGTAACCTTTCATCGACATTGTGAATTGTTTCAATCAGGTAGACTGGCAGGAAGACCGGCAACATGCCGTAAGTTGGTATCCCCCGGGCCCTGAAATAGTTATTGTCATTAGAGGCCGGTGCAAGTACGGGAATTACACCAGAACCCGGATATACTATCTTCAATGCCTCTTTCATGTAATCATAGAACTTGTCTACCTGTGTGGGAAGAGCATGCACCCCTTCCTTGATCACCCTGATATCCACCTCTTCGTTACCGAGAGCTCTCCTTAATTCTTCAAGAAACTCCCCGGTATCGGTTTCTGGCAGCAGCCGGCAGTCCAGTACCGCGGTGATCTCCTGGGGAATAAGGTTGGGTGGCCCCTCTGGTGTATTTATTGCAGTTATGGTAATTGTATTGGTAATCAATGCATGTATTACTTCCTCCCTCTTCATAGCCGGTATCACAAAAGGCCTGAACAACCAGAGGTTCCTTAGTGCAAATCCGCGTAAACCTCCTTCCACCCTGCCCAGTTCATAAAACATGTTACGTGTCGATTCGGAAAAGGTAATCCTTCTGTCCCTGTCTACCAGACGGTTGAGGGCCTGCACTTTATCCTGAACGGTATAGCTGACCGGAGGAACAGAACCGTGTCCGATAGTAGTCATAGAAAGCTTCAACTCAATCCAGAGGCTTCTCTTGAAAGCAACTGATATCCCGAACAACTTCCTGTCCGGCTCCCTTACAAGGACACCGGGCACTCCCGATCCACCTTCTCCATATACAACCACAGGATTCAAAAGATCCAGGAACTCAGTAACAATAATTTTTGCGCCGGCCTCACCACCGGTTTCTTCACCTGAAACCGATAGCATAGTTACATTAAACGGCAGATCGGAATCTTTTGCAAGGTCAAGATAGTCCTCCATGGCAAGCAGCTGCATTACTCCCATTCCCTTATTGTCAATAGCTCCGCGCCCCCAGACCTTGCCATCGGCAATAACACCTGCAAAAGGCGGATAGGTGAACTCCTCCTTGGATACAGCAGGTACCACATCGATGTGATTCAACAGGACAATATTGGGTTTGCCGGAATCCAGGGGATATAATGATGCGGTAAAATTAAAACTGTCAGGCTCATCAGTAAGTATTTCGACATGGAACCCCTTTTGCCGGGCTACAGTAGAAAAAAACAGGCCGGCCATGCGTTCATTTCCGGTAACCGATGCATGCCTTATATAACGGCTCAGGAGATGCGCAGAATGAGGTATGGTATCACTATCTGCTGCCTGTGCAAATAAACTCCGGCTGACAAGCAGGCAGGACAAAAAAAGGATTGCAAGAATTCTGTGCATAACGCAAAAATAATAATATCCTTGACAACTGTTAAAGATAATTGTTTAACTGAATGAAAAATAACATAAAAGATTACAATAAAAATACCGGAAAAACCAGACTATCCATCAACAGATGACGGAGGTTTTAAACCCGGTTTTTGGTAAGCATCGCTAATTAATTCAGCTCACATGCCTTTCGGGTAAAGCCCCGCAGGGACATTACCGCACCCGAAGGTCGCGGGTTATAGGATAAACAAAATTAGGCCGGGTTAACACCGTTCACAAGGAACCACAGGTTTATGAAGGCCACAGGCCATGGAGCCTGCAACCGATCATGTTTTAGATATCAACATTTGCATATTTTGCGTGGCGCTCGATAAACTCTCTCCTTGGGGGAACTTCATCTCCCATCAGCATTGAAAAGATATGATCGGCCTCGGCTGCGTTCTCAATTGTGACCTGACGAAGCTTACGTGTTTCCGGGTTCATAGTAGTTTCCCAGAGCTGCTCTGCATTCATCTCTCCAAGACCTTTATAGCGCTGTATGTGCAAACCGCTCTCCGAACCCTGTCCAAGTTCCCGCACAGTTTCTTTGCGCTCCTCCTCAGACCAGCAGTATTTTTCATTTTTCCCCTTTTTTATGAGGTAGAGAGGCGGAGTAGCGATATAGAGGTGACCATTTTTTATCAGTTCAAGCATATGCCTGAAAAAGAAAGTCATGATCAAAGTAGATATATGGCTGCCGTCAACATCGGCATCAGTCATAATTACAACTTTATAGTATCTTAACTTCTCAAGGTTGAGTTCTTTGGAATCCTCATCCGTTCCAATGCTAACACCCAGGGCTGTAAATATATTCTTTATCTCTTCGTTGTCAAAGATCTTGTGCGGCATTGCCTTTTCAACATTAAGTATCTTGCCGCGGAGAGGCAAAATAGCCTGGAAAGCACGGTCTCTTCCTTGTTTTGCAGTTCCACCTGCCGAGTCACCCTCAACAAGAAATATTTCTGATACCGATGGGTCACGCTCCGAGCAGTCAGCCAGTTTCCCGGGAAGTCCCGATCCGCTCAGTACATTTTTCCTTTGAACGAGTTCCCTTGCTTTGCGCGCTGCATGACGGGCCGTAGCAGCAAGTATTACCTTCTGAACTATGCTCCTGGCGTCTTTGGGATTCTCTTCCAGGTAATTGCTCAATGCCGAACTGACAGCCTGTTCAACTGCACCCATAACTTCGGAATTGCCGAGCTTGGTTTTAGTCTGCCCCTCGAACTGAGGTTCCTGTACCTTTATTGAGACAATGGCAGTCAGGCCTTCCCTGAAATCATCACCGCTAATATCAAACTTGAGTTTACTTAGCATTCCCGATTTTTCAGCATATGTCTTAAGTGTACGGGTGAGCCCCCTTCTGAAACCGGCAAGGTGTGTTCCTCCTTCAATTGTATTAATATTGTTTACATAAGAGTGTATATTTTCAGAAAAGGAGGTATTGTATTGCAGGGCAATCTCAACAGGAATATCGTTTTTTTCCGTTTCAATATAAATAATATCATCTATTATGCTTTCCCTGGTAAGATCCAGGAAACTTACAAACTCCTTAAGTCCCTCCTCGGAATAATATGATTCCTGCCTGTATTGGCCATTCCCGCCATTATTGCCGTTACCGTTATCACTACCATTTTCTTCCACATCCCTTTTATCGGTTATGCCAAGCCTTATTCCCTTGTTGAGGAAGGCAAGTTCCCTTAGTCGTGAAGAAAGAATATCATAATGAAACTCGGTCGTCAAAAAAACCGACCGGTCGGGATAGAAGGTAACAATAGTTCCGGTTTTTTCAGTAACTCCGGTTTCCCTGACAGGGTGGAGAGGCTTCCCGGCAGAATACTCCTGCACGTAAACTTTCCCCTGCCGGTGAACTTCGGCAATAAGCTTCTCCGACAGCGCATTAACACATGAGACACCAACTCCGTGAAGTCCGCCCGAAACCTTGTACGATTCCTTATCGAACTTCCCGCCGGCATGAAGAACAGTCATTACAACCTCCAGCGCTGACTTCTTCTCCTTTTCATGATAGTCAACCGGAATCCCCCTGCCGTCGTCGGTGACGGTTATCGAGCCATCTTCATTTATGACCAGGTCAATGTTTTTGCAATAGCCGACCATGGCTTCATCAATTGAATTATCAATCACCTCGTAAACCAGATGATGTAGCCCCTTGATACCAACATCGCCAATATACATTGCCGGCCGTTTCCTTACCGCCTCCAGGCCTTCAAGCACCTGGATGCTGTCGGCCAGATATTCACTTTTCTTTATCTCTTCAGGATTTATCTGCATAGCATATTCTTACATTCACCAAAAACGAAACATTATCAAATCAACGGTTCCCGCAGAGCTCCGATGCTTTATACATTGCATTTAATGAGCTTTAGCTCATGGTCGTTTGGTCTGTTTTTAAAATCCAACAAATATAACAAAAAACAGGGAAAGATAACCGGAAAACAGTCATGCCGGCTGTTTGTTTTTCAACAAAAAACGAACAACAAAACCACCCTTTCAACCAACATATTACATGGAATATGTGAACCCCGCCCTGATTGAAAAACCCTGTACCGGGTAGTTGTTCCACTTATGATATTTCACATTGGAAATATTGTTGAGCTTTAAAAATCCCGAAAGGATCCTGCTGTACCGGTATTCCAGCCCCAGGTTGAAATCGGTTATACTGCCAAGCTCAATGGGTGGTTCATCAACACCGAAAGGTTTGGCATACCTGCTGCCTATATAAAAAACATCGGCGTTTATCAAAATCTTGTCACGAAGATTGTAGCCGGCCGAAAACTTCATATCAAGCGAAGGTACGTGCCAGGGGCGTTCCTGTAGTTTCATCTCATAACTATTGTAGTTCACCCTGGCCAGCAAATTGAACCGGTCAGATATGTCGGCTCCTATCTCGCCTGTGTAGGAAAGCCGTTCAACATCGTCGTAAACCACCGAAAACTGGTTTCCGATAATACCTGAGCTGTCATTGACAAAGAAATGCATGTCATCGGTAACTACATATGAAACCCTGAAATTGAAAGATATGTCTCTTGTGAAATTACCTTTCACCCCGGTGTGAATATCCATGTTCCTGTCTGAATTACGCACGAACAGACCCGGTACGATGAAAGGGTTATCATCTGCCACACTGCTGTAATGATTTATATTGAGGTTCCCGTCTATTCCTACATAAGGTATAACGAAGTTCCGTATCAGGCTGAACTGAAGACTGGCCCGCGGATGAAAGTACAATTTCGTTTCCTCGCCAAGCTGGTCATAATATGTATGAAATCCGGCAAATACCTCCCATTCTTCATCCGCCTTGTTAAACCAGGGGCTGAACCGCAGAACCAGGTTTGATGTATCTGTCAGGTTAACATTATTAAAATAATCGGCAGCAAACTCTGCTCCAATAACCTGGCTTCGTATAAACTTGTCAAAGGTTGATCTGAATGAAACTCCATGTTCCTGCACATCAAGCCTGTCCTGGAAATAACGGTAGTTAAGCGAAACATCATAGTTAAGGTAACTGGAGTCGGTGTGAGTGGACTTAAATCGCAGCCCGCCACCTGCTCTCATGAACTGCTGCCTTATATCATCCTGAACCAGCAGGGTGTCAAAGTCTGTGTTGTATCCGTAATAATGAAACCCGTTTGTATTCAACCCAATATCAGCCGACAATGAATTTCTTCGCCCCATTCTCTTCCCGTAAAACAGCATCTCATTATCAGAAAACTGCGAGTGGGCCTTCTCATCATTGTCAAGCCTGATCCTGCCCTGGGATGAAAGATGCTTCAGGAATAACCCGCCACTGTACCTGTTATGGCGCAGGTTATTGATGCTCAGCTCGCCGTAAGGTGTAATATAGCTTCCAAGCCCCAGTCTCAGGTAGCTGGTATAAAGCTTTGAAACCGGTTCGGCAGACATCCGTGCCGCTGTAATTGGTTCAACCTCAAAATCAGACGCTAACGGCGTTGGCAATATAGTATAACTGAATGCAGGGGTTACACTCAGGGTATCGGTAAGCGACGGCAGCAGGTTTATCTTGGCTGCATCGGCAACCGATGGTTCAAAGGGCCTTACAACTATAACTTCCCTCTCAATACCTTCCTGTGCGGCAGCTCCAACAGTCAGCAGCAGCAACATTATGGAGGCAGCAAAAGATAGTTTCCTCTTAATCATATATCCTATATCCTTCATTGGTATAATTATCCGGATTACTGGTTTTAATTATTATCTAAATCGTATCTCAATTGTATCTCCTTCTGTTTCGATCATCCTGTCCTCGCGATTTTCAATATCCCTGAGCCTGGTCCTTGCATCTGCAATGATTCCGTCATCAGGAGAATCATAGTTGTCAAGAATGCTTTGTAGCGTATGCCTTGCCTGGAAGTCATCACCCAGATCCATATATATATCAGCCAGAAGGATAAATGACCTGGCCATCCAGTATTGATGTGGTGTGTTCATCGCCACGAGCTGGTAGATCTCCTGCTCGGACTGTTCATTTTTTCCCTGTCGATAATATATCTCGGCTATCCTGTATTTTGATTCGGCTCCTTCACCGCTGGTCACCTCCCTTGCAACCACTCTGAATTCGTTCATTGCATTGTCATACTTGCCGGTTGCCATATAAGCCTTTCCCATAATAAAATGAGCCTCTCTTTTTATCTCCTCTGGCAGATCTTCGGTCGTCAACACTCTTGAAGCCGAGCTGATGGCACCCTCGTGATTACCAATTACCGAGTTGCACCTCATTTGCCCCTTCCTTGCGGTCAGCAGACTTGAGCTCATCTCGGCAATCTGTTCCAGCTCCTCGTAATTGAGAAGTGCCTCTTCGTAGTTACCAAGACTGTAATTAATGGATGAAGCACCGAGCAATGCCTGTTCGGTAAATGTGTTCCTGAACATGCCAATGACAAAATTATAGGATTCCAGCGCTTTCTCGTACTCATTCAGCCTGTGGTGGCAATCTGCCTTGTAAAAATGAGCATTGAGAATAAAGCTGCCGTTCCTGAACTGGTCAATATATCGGGCAAAATTCTCTGTGGCTTGCCTGCAGTTACCAGCCATATACAGGTTTTCAGCAGCAATATAAGTAAGTGAATCCTGTTCCGAAATTGTTACGGTTGCAAAATCTCCGAGTGTCCTTGTATATTCAACATAAGAATCTATATCATTCATATCAAGATAGATATTCCGCAAACCGGCAAGGGCAGATCTCGACTCGGGGGTGCCGGGAAAGCTTTCTGCCACCTGCTTGTAATAGCCAATTGCCGTTTCATTACGGCTGCGGTTATAATCTATAAGGCCAAGCTGCAGCAGGGCAGAGCTGACATATGTGCTTGACGGGAATTCATCCACAACCCTCCTGTAAAAAGGAATTGCACTCTCAGGTGTTCTTGCCGTCATATGGGCATTTCCCAGTTCAAACAAGGCATCGGTTATGTAGGAGGAGCCGGGGTGGTCGTCAAGCAGCTGTTTCAGGACCTCTATCTTGACATTGATCCTGTTGAGCAGACCTGAAGCCACTGCTTTCTGGAACAAGGAGTAATCCCTGTTTGCCATTCCGTTGTTTACAGCTCTTTGATAATACTCAACTGCCGTTTCATAATTTGCCAGGATAAAATATGCATCACCCAAACGGTTCAGGGCATCCCCCACCATCCTTGTGCCGGTGTCGGTATTAATATTCAGGTACCTTCTGAACCATGAAACAGCATTCTGGTAGTCGCCGTTTTTGAAATACCCGTATCCCATATTGTAATGGGCAATTGTGTATTCTTCCAGTTCAAATGCACCTGGTGACAGCAGAAACCTGTTGTAGTTCCTTACAGCCTCCTCAAACCTGCCAAGCCTGAAGTGTGCCTCGGCCTTCCAGTAATATGCCTGTGCAGCAATAGCCGCATTGAACTGGGCATTCTCAAGAGAAACATCAAACACCCGTATGGCATCCTCAAACCTGAGGTTACTATACAACTCAAGTCCCCGAAAATAGGCAACCCTCTGGTACGCTCTTCTTATCTCATTTGTATGGACGCTTATCTTTTGTATGGAATTAAGTGCCTCGCGGTAATTCCTGGTATTCATATATGCCATCACCAGGTAGTTATATGCCTCGTCAATCCTCCGTGAATCAGGAAATAGCTCAATAAACCGGTTCAGACCGTTTATTGCCTCATTAAATGGGGAGTAGGCAATCTCAAAAGTAAGCAGGGAATAGTTGAACAATGCATCTTCCTGTATTGTCCTGTCAAATTCCATTCTTGATGCGGCCGAGAAGGCCATACGTGCCTTCTGTTTATCCCCGAGCCTGATGTAACAGTCCGCCAGATGATAATTAGTGTTCTGGCTTAGCAGGTCATCTCTCCCTCCGACCCTTTCAAACATTGCAGCGGCTTCTTCAAACCTCTGGGTTTGATAGTAGCTGTATCCAAGCTGATACCTGTCCTCACGGGATACATTTCCTGTATTGTCTACAAACATTTCAAGGTAGTATATCGCCTCCTTGTACTGTCTGCGCCTGTAGTACGATTCGCCTATTACCCTTGCAATTTCTGCCACCCTTCTTGAAACGGCAACCTCCAGAAGTTCAGGGCCATGCTCGATAACATCATCATAGCGCCGCTGCAGGTAATAGATCTGAATAATGTAATACGGAACCAGGCCGCTGAAAGATTCATCATCACGCAGGTTCAAAAATCCGCGTAAAGCCGTCTCCAGGTTGCCGTTTGTATATGCTATGTGGGAATAATAGTATGTTGCAGGTGCAGAATATGGCGAATCCCAGTCTTTTATAACAAAAAAAGCCCTTGAAGATCTCTCATACTCATTTCGCATGAAGTACCCGTAACCAAGCATGAAGAAATATTCATCTCTCAGTTCCTCTTTCAGATATTCGTGCCTTACCGCTTCGAGCCAGTCCGATGACCTTCTGTAATTCCTTTTCCTGTAAAATAGCTTTCCGAGGTGGAAGTGGGCATCATTCAAATGTATGCTTTCAGGATTGTCGGAAACAAATTTCATCATCAGATACTCTGCATCATCATTGAAAAGTTCAACAGCGCAAAGTGCTGAATAATATTCTGCCTTCGAGCTCAGCAATGTATTTGTCCCCTCATACTCAAACATCGCTCTTTGAAAGTGTTTCTGGGCGGCCCCGTATTTCTCCTTGTTGAATAAATCCATTGCACGATCAAAAGATATATCGTCATTGTCGTATATCAGGGGTTTCTGCCCGCTGACAGTCGCGGATAATGCAAAAATGAGAACGGCGGCCAGCAGAAATGGTATGGAAATCCTGGTCATCTGTTCAGTCTGTGGTTGTTAGGTATATTTATTATTTAACTGTGCCAAAAATACAATTTAATATCGTTGAAATGCTCTTTTAAAGGTCCATTTTAATTAACAATAACTGATATTTTAACCGATTATTCTGCTGCTCCTGATAAAAAATAGCTAATTTTGCGCCGGGATGACGGTCATCTGCCCCTGCAGCGGCTTAATCATGCGATTTTGCAGATGAAGCCCCGGACCGCCTTACCGGTTCAAGCGAGACAAAATCTTTTGCAGCTATGTCACTCGACCTTATTATAGACATAAACAAAGTAAATATCTTCCAGGGCGACAACCTTATTCTTTCAGAAGTTTCTTTCAGTGTAGATAAAGGTGAGTTTATTTACATCATAGGTAAGGTCGGCAGCGGAAAAACCAGTATCATAAAAACAATAAATGCCGAACTGCCCCTCAGATCGGGCAGTGCTGTTATTGCCGGCTATGACCTGGAAAAAATCCGGAAAAAGCATATCCCCTACCTGAGAAGGAAACTGGGAATAGTATTCCAGGATTTTCAGCTTCTTGGAGACAGGAACATATACGATAACCTGTCATTTGTTTTGCGCGCAACAGGGTGGAATAATAAAAAGGAGATAAATGACCGTATAGCAGAAGTTCTTGAAAGGGTCGACCTTGTGTACAAGGGATACAAAATGCCTCATCAGCTCTCGGGCGGAGAGCAGCAGCGTGTTGTAATTGCAAGAGCTCTTCTTAATAGCCCCGACATCATTCTCGCCGATGAACCTACCGGAAACCTTGACCCGGAAACATCCGAGGACATAATCAGGTTACTTCTCGAAATAAGCTCCAGCGGACGTGCCGTGATCATGGCTACGCACAACTACCCGTTGCTCAAGAAATTCCCTGCACGCACGATCAAATGTGAAAAGGGCAGAACAGTGGAGGTTGATCACACGGCAGAAATAGATTTCACGAGCTTAATGGAGTGACCCCTTTACATCCGGCCTGCCAGGATCATTTTTTCAGCAGTTTTGCCG
>SLRB01000346.1 GCA_007131165.1 Bacteroidales bacterium
ATCAGCAGCTCCGGAGATTGATGGCAATTTCCTGACTGTACTTATTGCAGAAGATGACTATTTTTCGGCCGAATATATGAAAGCCATACTTGAGTCCAGAGCGTCAAAAATATTAATTGCAGAAAACGGCGTAAAGGCTGTTGATCTTTGCAGGGGAAACCCTGATATTGACATTATTCTCATGGATATAAAAATGCCTGAAATGGACGGGCTTGAAGCTACACGCAGAATCAGGGAATTCAATTCCCGCATACCGATCATCGCGCAAACCGCCTTTACCCTTCATAATGACCGTCAAAGGGCGCTGGAAGCCGGCTGCAACGACTATATAGCCAAGCCGGTAAACGCTGAGGATTTACTTGATAAAATAGAAAAGTTAGTTTAGTTTTGACCCTGACCTGGCATGGCCAGAACCAAAAAGATTTTATATAATATTCTGCCAGAAAAGCAAGAATTTTAATTTTAAGCATATTAAAAAGAGAGCCTTGAAAATGAATTGGGCAAGTTTTTTGAAATACACCCTGGCTTTAGCCGGGTTATTAATAGTCTTTTTCAGCAGTTGCAGAAAAGATGATCAGGATCAGCACAGGCTTGAACCTGGAACAGTCCGCGACATTGACGGCAATGCATACCGGACCGTCATTATTGGCTCCATGGAATGGATGGCCGAAAACCTCAGAACCACCAGGTACAATGATGGCAGTCCCATAAATTATCCGGGGACTGATAATAATCAGTGGGAAAACAACAGAACAGGCGCCTACAGCTGGTATAATAACGACAGAGACACCTACAGTGACACCTACGGTGCATTATACAACTGGCATGCTGTAAAAACCGGCAGATTATGCCCCGCCGGCTGGCGTGTGCCTACTGATGACGAATGGACGGAAGCCAACAGGAGTCTGGCCGCCAATGCGGGAGGCAAGTTGAAAGATAACAATTCCGGCCACTGGCAGGGCTCAAATACAGGTGCGACCAATGAGGCCGGCTTTAACGCACTGCCGGGCGGAGGCCGTTTTTCAGCCCTTCCGGGAGGATCCCATGCTGATGTCAAGGGCTATTTCTTCTATATGGGCAGGTCCGGCCGATGGTGGACATCTACAGAGCACTCATCATCAGAAGCCTGGTACCGCTCCGTTCACTCCGGATCGGGCAACTTATACAGAAGCCATAACTACAAGGAGACAGGTTTTTCCGTCCGCTGCGTGAGGGACTGATCCCTATTTTATCACCACCAGTTGCCGGCTCAGTTGTGTCTTACCGCTTTTCAGCACGCAGAAATAGATGCCCGGGGGTACATCATTCCCCCTGTCATCCCGGCAGTCCCACATCTCATTATACTCACCGGCAGGCATTGTCCTGTTGACAAGTGTAGTCACTTTCCTGCCCGATACATCGTAAATATCCAGTGTAACCCTTGTTGCAAAGTGTAATTCAAACCTGATAACAGTAGATGACCTGAAAGGATTGGGATAATTGGGATGCAGCAAAAGGCCGGACGAAACCTGCCGGATGATTGAACTGCCGCCCCCTGTTATCAGCCGGCTTTTGGTCAGGTCGAGAAATGCCGCATAATATCCCGGGCCATCTATGACTGCACTGATTGTACTGTAAACCAGATCTACATGAGATTCCAGCGGGACCCAGCCATCTTCCCATTTACAGACTGTTAGTGCATCAGTCCCCAAAGCTTCAAGAGAATCGGTACTGTAGCGAAGCTGTATTTGTGACTCTATTACTGAACCTTCAGGGTAGGCCTGCAAACTGACAATATCGGATACACGCAGTACTGAACCGGGTAGTCCGTTCTCTGGCGCAGGAAAATCGGAAGCCAGAAGGGCTATCTTTTCTGCTGTTGTTTCAGACAGGTCAGTGACAAATCTCAGTTGCAACCCGCCAAAATAGTAATGTTCGCCCATATCTGCCAAATTCCTGATGGCTGCAGTCTGTGATATAAAAAAAGTCTCTCCGAGGCTGTCGGGAGCAGCAAAGAATATGTTCCCATCAGACAGGTCCGGATCACCTAATGCTGAGGACCAGGTACCCGCTACCTCCGTCAATATCTGCTCTTCCGGGACGTAAGCATTACTATAGACCCTTACTGAGGGCGGCGATGAAAAAGCCGGTTCGGGCCGGCACTCATATACGGGATCTCCATAGGCATTAAAACTGATCCCGGAAAGAAGGTTGAACCTGCCACTAACTGTTTTCATTTCAAGTATTTCTACACCATTTGCTGACTTTTTCCTGGTATCCCCGACAATGGTTTCAAGAAATCTCCACTGGCCCCCGCCATCCCTGCCTGTGGCATAAATCCTGTCTCCGGCCTCAGCATTAAATAGCTTTATATGTCCGGTTTGAGTCGTGCTGCCATGGATGATCCATCGTTTTGTATCTCCATTTTTTTCCAGTTTCACATTGGTCATTAACGGTTGTTGGGTCTGCGGGTTGATCATCTGGTACCTCCTCAAGGGGTTTGTTGTGGTAGTTGCCATGATATCAAATACCATCATAGATCCTACTGAAAAATCAGGATTATCCAGATCCCTGTTTGGTCCTGCGATCACTTTATCAGAAGTAATTCCACGGTCAGTTGGGGTAGCTATCATGGCAGTCAGCTCATAGTCGCCAGGAAATGAAAATTCCTGGGCAAAATATTGCCAGCATGACATTCCTGTACGATGATAATGTTCTGTCTCTGAATATCTGGCAAAGATTGCATCGCCCTGGCTGTAATCCGACATTTCTGAGCTCATGGGATCATTGAGGTAGTCGGGGTCATCCATAAATCCGAAATTGATGTCTGCATGGATTCTGCCTCCACGATGGTTCTGGTACTCATCAAAAAATCCAAAGGCATAATGACCCAGTTCATGAACAAGTGATGTAACAAACAATAAATGTGACGGATCAACAGGATCGGTATCATAAAAAACCTGCAGTGACTGCAATGAATTATCCCTTCGGTAGAATGCCGGTGGTAAGGAGACATCCCTGTCATCGTCATAGTGTATTCCTTTAACATGTGCCGACGGCCACTGGATGTTGCTGGCATGGACCTTGATATCTGCATTTTCCCAGTTTTGCGAATCATCAAATATTGTAACCGATCCAATGTATGCCTGGCCGTTGGTCACATCGTACATTAAATTGCTGGCTGTTCTGAAAGCAGCTTTCAACCTGTTGATGTAATCCATTGAAGCCTTCCATTCCAGGCTGACAACCAGGTTGAATTCCACGGAAGTGTGATTCACCCGGGCCAGAGTCGTATCCTCGGGCTCGGATTCAAAATATTGTGCCGCCACATTTCCATTATTGTCAATAATAAGATTATCCACATGCAGGCTGTACATAAATTCGTCGGCATCCGTGCGGTTTCTCTTGACTGCAGGTTCCCTTACCGGTGTGGTACGGATAAGAAAAGGCATTCCAGTGGTGTAGCGGTCAGCCGGCAGGTAAAGCCGGCCCTTTCTGTCTGTGGCCTGCGTATGAAGAAAA
>SLRB01000100.1 GCA_007131165.1 Bacteroidales bacterium
CAGCATTGTCTACCTCAGGGATGTTGCCACGGTTGAGGATACATGGGCAGACCCGGTGAGTTTTGCAAGACTCGACGACCAGCCTGTTGTTTCACTGCAGGTGGTAAAGAAAGCTGGAGAGAACCTGCTTTCGGCAACTGCCCGGATATTTGACCTGATCGACCGGTCAAAAGATGATGGAAGCCTTCCCCCTGACCTGGCAATTACAATTACCAACGACCAGAGCGAAGAAATACGCAACCAGCTCAGCAACCTTGAAAACAGTGTAATACTTGCTGTTATACTTGTCATACTGGTACTGTATCTGTTTCTCGGTCTCAAAAATGCTCTTTTTGTCGGACTGGCAATCCCCCTTTCCATGCTCTCCTCATTCATGGTATTCGGGCTGTTGGGTATCCAGATCAATATGATCGTGCTGTTTTCGCTAATTCTTGCACTTGGTTTGCTGGTTGATAATGCAATAGTTGCCGTAGACAACATTTACCGTTACGTGGAAAGAGGCTACACCGTTTTTGAAGCGGCTAAAAGAGCCATAGGTGAGATTGCCCTTCCCATCATTACCTCAACAGCCACCACCCTGTCGGCATTCCTGCCATTGGCTTTCTGGTCGGGCATAGTTGGCGAGTTCATGAAGTATATGCCTCTAACACTTATAATTGTGCTTACTTCTTCCCTCTTTGTAGCGCTGATTATCATTCCTGTCTTCTCAGAATCCTTTTTCAGGGACCCTGGCAGTGTATCTGCCGGCACCGGCACCGGGGGACTGGCTGCTGCCCGGCACCGCCTTCCCGGCTTCGTCAAACCCGGATACCTGAAGGCCGGCCTTGTTGTGATAACCGCAATTGCCGGCATAATTCTTCATGCAGCATCGCAGACCCTGGCAGGAAACATCTTTATGCTGGTCGCGATCATAGCCCTGCTGGGATTTTATGTCCTTGGCAGACTGCAACGCTGGTTCAGGGATAAGGTGCTTCCATTCAACGAGAGGCTCTATTCACAGACACTGACATATGCGCTCAAGGGCAGGCGCCCCTACCTGTTTGTATCAGGAACACTGGTGTTCCTGGTTGTATCAATCTCATTCTTTTCTGCCAGGACCCCCGACGTGCTCTTTTTTCCCGACAACGAACCCAGGTTCATCAACATCATGGCCGAACTGCCGGCAGGAACAGATATTTATGAAACCGACAGGGTAGTTGCCGAAATAGAAGAGAGAGTCAGGGAGATCATAAGGCCATACCGGCACATCGTCAAGTCGGTTCTTACGACAGTCGGACAGGGATCGGTGGGAGAAATGGAGTTTGCGGGCGGGGATACTCCAAACAGGGGGCGGATAACTGTAACGTTCACTGAGTATGAAGCCAGGGGTGGAATAAACACCAATAACATAATGGCTGAGATAAGCAATGAACTCATAGGAAGTTATCCCGGTGTTGACTTCAACATAGAAAAGAACACAGCAGGACCTCCCGCGGGCAGGCCCATTAATCTTGAGATAAGCGGCCGGGAATTCGAACAGCTTATCTCACTTGCACGCGATATCCAGAACAGGATAGAGGAAGCAGGCATTGCGGGTATAGAGGGGCTGTCAATGGACCTCGAGACAGACCTGCCCGAAATAACTATCAATATCGACAGGGACAGGGCAAGGCGATATGGCATATCGACTTTTGCGATTGCTAACACGATCCGTACCGCACTGTTCGGCAACGAAGTATCGTCATTCAAAATTGGTGAGGAGGAGTTCCCGATAATGCTGCGCCTTGAAGAAGAGTACCGTCACAATCTCAACAGCCTGATGAACCAGCGTATCAGTTTTCGCAGCCAGAGCAGCGGCCAGCTAATGCAGGTACCTGTATCGGCAGTTGCAAGTGCTGAATTCGGCAAGACATACGGCTCGGTAAACCGTATCAACATGAACAGGGTTATAACCTTAAGCTCCAATATTTTGCCCGACTACAACGCAACCACAGTCAACCGGCAGATAAGGGAGCTGCTGGAAACATATGATATGCCGGCCGGGTACGGGTATGCTTTCACCGGCGAGCAGCAGGAACAGGAGGAATCGCTGGCTTTCCTCATTACTGCACTCATGATATCGGTTTCGCTCATTGCCCTTATCCTGGTCTCCCAGTTTAACTCGGTATTGAAGCCATTCATCATTATAGGCAGCGTAATATTCAGCACTGCCGGGGTGTTTTTCGGACTGGCTCTTTTCAATATGGAGTTCGTGATAATAATGACCGGGGTGGGTATAATAAGCCTTGCAGGAGTGGTTGTGAATAACGCTATAGTGCTGATCGACTATACCGACTACCTGCACGATCAAAAAAGAACAGGGTTGAAGATCTCAGAAAAGCAATTCCTGAATCCTGCCACCTCTCTGGCAATAATTCAGCAGGCAGGAGAAACAAGGTTCAGGCCGGTTGTGCTTACAGCCATAACAACGGTCCTCGGTCTGATACCCCTGGCAATAGGCCTCAATATTAATTTCGTAACTCTGATGACCGAACTCCGCCCGCAGATATATTTCGGTGGCGATAACGCGGCCTTCTGGAGCCCAATGTCATGGACTGTTATATTCGGGCTCACGGTGGCCACTTTCCTTACCCTGGTAATAGTACCATGCATGTACCAGATCATACTTTCAACCCGGAGAAAGGTCATGGTATGGCTCAGGGGAAGTGAAATTATATCGGGCGATTAGCTTTCCGGAGCCATCGATCATAATTTTGATTACTTTTGCACCCGTAAACCACCACGTACTCCGGTGATTTAATCTTTATATATGGAACCAAAACCTGTAACTGAAAGACTGGCGGAACTGCTGAGAATGCCGCAAAGATGGATGATACTTGACGAAAAGGGTAATTACCATGAACTCAATTCAGGAGTTAAAGGTAAAACCGTGATGGGATCATCAGCAAATGAGCTTTACAGGCTATACTTCGGGAAAGAGGAGGCTGCCGAAACAGAAATGATACTGCTTGATGAGCTTCATACCTCAATGATGCAGTTCATGTGGGACAACCTCAGCGAAGAGCTGAAGCAACAGAGCAGGGAGGTGCTGAAGCCATTGCTGGAAAAGTACCAGATCGAAACCCCTTACGATAAAGAATAAAACCAACCACACTGATATTGCAAGTCGAGCCGGGCAGCAACAGGTCCGGGCAACCACCGATACCAACCCACTGGGTTTACTTTTTCTGGAATTTCACTGCAAGGAACCAGACGGGAACACCGGCAACAAGGATGGAAACACCCGCCAGGGCCCCGATGCCCGTAAACACAAGGCTTGAATAGAGCATATAGATGCATGCCGCCAGGAACAGCAACGGTGGCAGCGGGTAAAGGGGGACTTTGTATGATCCGCCCAGGCCCTCCTTCCTGTACCTGAAAACAAAGAGGGTCAGGGTGATGAGGGTCAAAAAGAACCAGAAAACAGGAGCGGTATAGTCCACCATCGTGCTCACCGCCTCCTGCGAAAAGGCGCCG
>SLRB01000180.1 GCA_007131165.1 Bacteroidales bacterium
CTTGCCAAACCGACGACATTATATTTTTCATCATGGTTATGGCGCTGACTATTGCCTTTCAGCAGCTTAAAGTTGTCCCGCATACACAGACCCGCTTTTGTAGCTGATCATGCTGAAAAAAGTCATTACCTTTTGATAATTTTCAGACTATATTTAAACTTTTAAAGCAATGCTCCTTTAAATTCTCTCCGTGGAATGGGGCAGGAATAATGAGTAACCGAGATAATAAATTATGGAAAAGTCAATCAAAGGAACACAGACAGAGAAGAACCTTCTTAAAGCTTTTGCCGGCGAGTCCCAGGCAAGGATGCGTTACACACTCTTTGCCGGGAAGGCGGTTGAAGAGGGATATGAACAGATAGCAGCAATATTTCTTGAAACTGCCGGGCAGGAGGCAATGCATGCTTCAAGATTTTTCAGTTTTCTGGAAGGCGGCATGCTGGATATAGAGGCTGCCTATCCGGCAGGTAAGGTGGGAACCACTGCCGAGAACCTCAAGGAGGCTGCAGCAGGCGAACATGAGGAGTGGGCTGAGCTTTACCCCGAATTTGCACGTGTTGCGGCAGAGGAGGGTTTCAGGAAGATTGCTTCTGTTTTCAGGATCATTGCCGAAGCAGAAATAACACATGAGAAAAAATACCTCAGGCTTCTTGAGAATGTTAATAACGGCAGGGTGTTCGAACGTGAGGAAGAGACCGAATGGTACTGCCGCAAGTGTGGCTATGTCTACAAGGGAAAAAAGGCTCCGAAAAATTGTCCTGCATGTGAACATCCCCGGGCATGGTTCGAGGTGATGGCATCAAATATCTGATTTTACAGGGCTAATCGAACCTGATTGTTTTATCAGGATCAATTCTTCCTATAATATAGGAGGGAACCACCAGCATTGCCACGGTTATTATCATTGTACCGGCATTGAGCAGTACCAGGTGGAGAACCCTGAGGTTGACCGGTACCGTTGGTATAAAGTAGGATGCCTGGTCGAGCTTGAGAAGACCGGTATAATGCTGTGTAAGGGCCAGGCCTATACCTATCAGGTTGCCCCAGAGCAATCCTTTTCCTATGAGGAAGGCTGACTGGTAGAGAAATATTTTTCTAAGCCTGCTGTTTTCAAGTCCCATAGCCTTAAGAATACCGATCATTCCGGTACGTTCCAGTATTAATATCAGAAGCCCTGACACCATATTGAATCCTGCCACTATTACCATAAGTGAGAGGATAACCCATACGTTCATGTCCAGCAGTTCCAGCCAGTCAAAGAACTGCGGGTACTTGTCATTGATACTCTCGATACGCAGCCGGGAATGATCGCCTGTAAAGGTATACCCGGCAAGCTCATCGATATTTCTGGTAACGCGTTCCAGGTTGTCGTAGTCGTGAAGCAATATTTCAAATCCGCTGATCTGGTCATCCTCCCAGTCATTCAAACGCTGTATGTGACGCAGGTCGGCAAGAACAAAGATTCTGTCAAGCTCCTCCAGTCCGGTTTCATATATTCCCGATAAGGTGAACCTTCTGACCCGGGGAGGGTCCTGTACAAAAAACATGGCAAAATCATCGCCAACAGTCAGGCGCAGCAATGATGCGAGTGATTGGGACAGTACGGCCTCATTGCTTATAACCGTATCGGTAATGGTCAATCTCGAGCCCTGAACCATATTCTGTTCAAAGAATGACCAGTCAAAACTGTCGTCAATCCCCTTAAGGATTACACCCTGTATGTCTTCGCCCCGGGTCCTTATTATGCCCGGCTTGGTAGCGAATGGTTGTATGTGTCTGACATCCGGTAGTTTAGCTATTTCCGGTAAAAAATCCTGGTCCATCCTTATGGGCGCTGTTTCCCATGAGATGTTGGAGTCGAAATTTGTTATCTGAATGTGTGACCCGAACCCGATCACCTTGTTGCTGATCTCTCTCTTGAATCCGGTAACCACCGCAACTGAGATGATCATAACCGCTATTCCCAGGGCAATACCGGCAATAGCTATCTTTACAATGGGACCGGAAATGGTTTTACCCCCCTCCTTGTTCCCTGCCAGGCGCCTGGCTATATATAGTTCTATATTCATAAAGTGTACGCTTGCGAAATTAATACATATTTTAACCGGAGCAAAAGTAATGTGTTTTGCTGCATCTGAAAAAGTGTTAATAAAACCGGGGTCTGGTTCTTTGGTTGCCTGAGAACCCTGTGTTTTTTCATATCTTTGCAGAAAGCGGTCTTTGCAACTATGCAGGGCTTCTGATAATAGATATTGGGACAATGGAAAGACTCAATGAGTTTATTGATAAGTTGTATGAAAAACATCAGGATCTGAGTGAATTCATGCCTGATGCCGGCGAAGCTCACCTGTTTGCCGACAAGCTTATAAGGCTTCTCTTTCCCAACAACCCTTGCGACAAGAAAGAGGAGTACCGGCTCAGGTTCAGGGAACTTGGACTAACCCTGGAGGGGCTTATAGTATCTCTTGGGAAAAACAGCGGTGTTATTCCCCGTGATCAGGCGCAAAAATTCTTTATTACGGTACCTGAGGTATATGAATTACTTGTTGATGACGCAGAAGCCATATATCGTTGTGACCCTGCCGCCACAAACCTTCAGGAGGTGATATGCGCATATCCCGGTTTCTATGCAATTGCAGTATACAGGTTTGCGCACCTCCTTTATCGCCAGGGAGTACCGGTCCTGCCCAGGATAATGGCAGAATATGCCCACGCAAGGACCGGCATAGATCTTCATCCTGGAGCTTCCATAGGGAAAAGTTTTTTTATTGATCACGGTACCGGTGTCGTTATAGGAGAAACAAGCATAATAGGCAATAATGTGAAGATCTATCAGGGAGTTACCCTGGGGGCGATGATAGTAAAAAAAAGCATGGCTTCTACGAAACGCCACCCTACCATTCAGGACAATGTCATAATATATGCAGGAAGCACTGTGCTTGGCGGTGAGACAGTAATAGGCCACGATTCTGTCATTGGCGGCAATGTATGGCTTACCGAAAGCGTACCGCCCCATTCGGTGGTATATCATACCAGTACGGTCAAAATCAGGAACAGCAAAAACAATGATTACTACACCGATTTTTCTATCTAATCGCAGCTGCAGATGAGGAGTGAAAATATACTTGGCCTTGTAGGCAAAACACCCGTTGTCAGAATTAACAGACTTTTCGGAAGCGCCCACCATGTTTGGATCAAACTCGAAAAGAACAATCCGGGGGCGAGCATAAAAGACAGGATAGCACTTTCAATGGTTGAAGATGCTGAAAAAACCGGTATCCTGAAATCCGGGGGTACAATAATTGAACCCACTTCGGGAAATACCGGTATCGGACTTGCACTTGTGGCGGCGGTCAAAAAATACAGGCTAATACTTGTTATGCCCGCGTCGATGTCGGTTGAACGGAGGAAAATAATGTCTGCATATGGTGCCGAACTTGAACTGACACCAAAGGAAACCGGAATGAGGGGGGCAA
>SLRB01000082.1 GCA_007131165.1 Bacteroidales bacterium
CACAACATGGATTATCTTCTGGGACGAAATGCAACAGGATACTCTTTTGTCACAGGATACGGTTACAGAACCCCAATGCATATTCATCACAGGCCATCGGATGCAGATGCACTTCCGGATCCGGTGCCGGGGCTGCTTGCGGGAGGACCTAATCCCGGACAGCAGGACGGTTGTGAATATCCCTCCGATATACCTGATGAATCGTATGTCGACGACTGGTGCTCGTATGCATCAAATGAGGTTGCAATAAACTGGAATGCCCCCCTTGTCTATCTTTCCGGGGCGATAGAAGCACTGCAGTTTGATGCAGGATATTCTGAATATGTTATGCCATGATCTGTCCGGCCGCCGTTGGCGGACCGGCAATAAAAGTATAAAAACAAAAAAATAAATCCCAGTGCAAAAATCAGTCAGAAATATATCGTATGTTCCGGTTCTGCTGCTGCTTGTCATCGTGATCGGGGGACAGGCATGTACATCGAAGAGAATGGCCAGGCAGGCACAGAAGATGGAAGAGGAGGGGCTTTACGAAATTGCCGCGGAGAATTACCTTCGCTCCTTCAGGGCGAACCCCAACAATATTGAAGCAGCGACCGGACTGAGAAGAACCGGTCAGAGAACCCTTGATTCAAAAGCTGAGCTGGTAAGCCAGGCATGGTTTTCAGGTAATGACAGGGAGACTGTCTATAAATATCTGGATGCCCTTGAATACCGGCAAAGGATCGGGGCAACAGGTATAGAACTTACTATGCCACCACAGGCAACTTCACATTTTAAGGAAGCCAGGCCAAGGTTTCTGGACAGTCTGTATGAGGAGGCACGGCTGCTGCTTGATGAGGAAAATTTCAGTCTGGCCGAATCAATGTTTTCGGAAATCCTGAGGATTGATCCCTCCTTCCATGACCTGAGTCATTATATCAGAATATCGAGAAGTGAACCGCTTTACCGTGTGGGAGTGGACCAGCTCAACAATGGCTTCTACAGGAGGGCTTACCATACATTCAGTAATCTTCTCGAAAATCACGGTTCATACAAAGATGCAAGAGAGTTGCGGGACGATGCCCTGTCAAAAGGTATGCTTACAATTGCCCTGACAGAATTCGAGAACACTACAAGGGTGAGAAATGCGCATAACATAATCAAAAGCCATATTGCCGCAGAATTAAGCAACATGAATAATCCTTTCATACAGATAGTGGACGACCGGAACCTGGATGCATTTCTGAGGGAACAGGAAGTGGCAGCAAGGCTGGGAAGTGAGATGAAAATAGGCCGTCTGATGGCCGTAAAAGCCTTGCTGACAGGTAAACTTACCTCCTTTGAAGTCCGCGAAGGCCGTTTACAGCAAACTGAAAGAAAGGCATACCTTAAAGAGGTTATCGAAACAGTGGATAACGTTACAAGGGAAAAATCATCGAAAACAATCTACAATAAGGTTACCTTTTACGAGTACCGGAGAGAAAACAAGGCTTCAGCTACATTTCACTATCAGCTCAGCTCAACGGAAACAGGGGCCGTGCTGGTATCGGGAGTTGTTGAACTCGGTCCCGCCGACCAGGTTCACTATGCTGTTTTTGATGGCGAGACGGAGAATCTCGTACCGGGGCACTGGGAATACATTGATAAAGATTCGCCAAAAGATAATATCCGGGATGAGCCCAGACAGATAAGGGAAATGCAGAACCTGTTCAGGGCAAGACAGGAAATAAAAACTGCCGATATGTTGCGCAGTGAACTTACGGCAGGCATAGCCCTGGCAGTGAGTGAGGCTGTAAATGCATATAATCCAGAGCAATGAGGTTATCTGATCTGAAATATGCGCTGATTATCATGCTGCTGACAGTTTTTCAGGGATGCAGCCCCGGGCGGTCCGTCCCGGAACCTTCTTCCCCGCAGCCTGACTGGGTAAGGAGCCGCCCCGTATTGCCGGGATATTATATTGGTATAGGCTGGGCACAGAAAACCCGGAATATTCATCAATATCAGCAGACAGCCAGGCAGAATGCCATGGCCGACCTTGCCGGTGAAATATCTGTCACCATTTCATCCAACTCGGTTCTGCATGCTTTTGAATCGCAGCTTGGATTCAGGGAGGATTATACATCTACTATACAGGCCAGGACCCGTGAGGTGCTTGAGGGATATGAGCTTACAGACACCTGGGAAGATCAGGAAAATTATTGGGTATTTTACAGGCTCCCGGTTGCCAGGCACCGCGAAATATCAGAAAGGAGAAGGAACGACGCTTCCCGGCTGTCCGCCGGTTACCTTGAAAATGCTCTGAGCAGCCGCGATGATGGTCAGATCCGCAACAGCCTGGTACAGCTCATAAGTTCCATGGAGGCAATAAAAAACTATTTTGATGAGCCCCTGCCTTTTGAAATCAGGGGAAGAGAAATTCAACTCGGCAATGAAATATTCAATGAGCTGTCCTCGACTATCTCCAGGATTGACATAATACCTGAGCATCCAATCCTGGAAATAAAAACAGGACATGAAGTGCCCTCCTCACTCCTTAAATTCAAGGTGCTCGATCAGACCGGCAAACCGGTGGCAGACTTTCCGGTGGTTGCCACCTATTCTGAAAGGCCGGTAAGGAATAACCGTGCACGAACCGGAAGGGACGGAAGTGCCGGTTTTGGCATTGATGTTGTCAGATCTTCCGGACCATCTGAAACATTCACCCTTAGGGCAGATATGGAAGCTTTGGTTGCAGAGGCCTCTGCAGATCCTGTTGTAAGAAGGCTGATCAATCGGTTCGGTTCCCCGGAGGGAGCTGTAAGGATCAATATTCTGCCGCCGGTAATCATGCTGGTGGCCATAGAAGATAATATGGGCCAGGAGCCTTCTCACGGTTCCCTCGGAGAGGTTTTCCGCAAAAGTGCAGTTGAGGCAGGATACCATTTTGATGATAACCCCTCCAGGGCTGATTACATAGTCAGGATAACCGCCTCAGCATTTCCAGCAGCGGAAACAGGAACTTACCGAAGTGCATTACTGACAGGAAGCATTTCGGTTGAGCTGCCCGGAGGAGCTACAATCTATCACCGGGAACTGGAGGGGTTCCGCAGCTCCCATTTTGAAGTTGTGCGGGCCGGAGAAGAAGCATACCGGCAGGCTGCAAGAAGGATGGAGAGCAGTTATTTCAGGGAAATAGATGAGACGATCAGAAGAAGATCATCGCGTTAGATCAAGATTTACTCCGGTTACCTGGGAAGGCTGTTCAGCCGTTCAATAAACCTTATTGTATTCTCAAAAAGCTCTTCCCGTAGCTGCCTGTAGTAAGCCGTAACTGAACTTTGGGAGGAATCGTCATGCTCCGGATGATTGACCCTGTAAATAAGATTGTTACGAAATTCAACCGCATCAGAAATAATTACCTGTACATTTTCCTGATTAAGTGAGGGAGAATGATACAAAAAGACAAAGCATTCGTTAATTACCTCGTAACAAAGATTATTAACA
>SLRB01000169.1 GCA_007131165.1 Bacteroidales bacterium
ACACACAATTTTTTCAGGAAAGGAACTACATGCTTCAAACAAGCCTGTATATGAGCCATGTTGAAGGGTCTGAAGAAGCTATAAAAAGGACACAGATGTCTTCTGCCAGATATTTTCAGCGCCCCGATGCTTCTCACGTTGAGCTTGATGAAACACGAACAAGCCTGTCAGGTTTCGGGGGGAAACTGCAGGCTGGTAAAACAGGGGGCAGATGGAACTTTCTTCTTCTGTCAAACTGGAAGAGTCCCGGACTTGAACTCAATGACATGGGCTTTATGAGGCAGGCCGACTGGATTATCAATGTTTTGTGGACGGGTTATAACTTTACCGAGCCTTTCAGCATCTTCAGAAGCCTGAACCTTAATAATAATGTCTATACTGTAAATGACTTCAGTGGAAACCTGCTTAGTTCGGGATACGAATGGAATGTTAACGCCAATTTTAAAAACAACTGGTTTGCGGGTACCGGGGGCGGAATAGAATTCTTAAATGTCTCGAACACTATGTTGAGGGGCGGTCCGTCAATATATCTCCCCCCTGCCTGGCGGTTCAGGTCAGGTGTTTCAACCGACGCAAGGAAAAAAGTTTCGGGTTCTTTAAGAGGAAGTATAAACGGCATGGCTGAGGATTTTTCAATGTCATACTCATATGGAGCAAGCCTCACCGTCAGGCCCCTGAACTCTCTCAGGATATCAGTCAGCCCTGATCATTCAGTCCGGTCTGATGAATTACAGTATGTTGCAAAACACAGTTTTGACGGAGAGAAGAGGTACATTTTCGGAAAGATCGATCAGAAGGTTATGAGCATGTCTCTCAGGATAAATTATACCATAATTCCCGATCTTACAATCCAGTACTGGGCGCAGCCTTTCATTGCAACAGGTGAATACAGTAATTTTAAAATGATTACCGACCCCAAAGCCACAGAATTGCAGGACCGTTACCATGCCTATACCCCTGAACAGATAAAAAGAGAAGATGGCTATTATGATGTTGATGAAAACAGAAACGGTATCTATGATTACAGGTTTAATGTTCCAGATTTCAATGTTAGTGAGTGGTTGTCGAATCTTGTGATCAGGTGGGAATTCCTTCCAGGATCTACCGCATACCTGGTATGGTCGCAGTCAAGGGATCACTTCAGGGCCAACGGTGAATTTGATACATGGAATAACCTGAATGAGCTGTTCACCAGCAAAAAAGCCAACAACATCTTTCTACTTAAAATATCTTACCGTCTTGGGCTCAGGTAAGATTTGCAATGACTTCAACTTCTGAAGCCTGAAGATAACTCCTTCTGCCATATTTTTAGTCCACTTTGCAGAAAACAATTATCTCTTCCAATTGTATTAATTTTACTGGTGTTGAAAATGAGCCTATGGTTACAGGCAGAAAATATTTTCCTGTTATCTTCAGTGCCTTGCTTTTGGGCGGGGGGCTTGCGATAAGTATTCTGGATGCCGCGTTTTTTGAAGAATGGGTGAAGATTGCCTGGTATGCACTGGCATATCTTCCAGTAGGTACGCCTGTAGTGAAAAAGGCGGTTGATGAGCTGCTCAGGCTCGATTTTGCAAACGAGTTTTTCCTGATGTCGGTTGCCACCATTGGGGCATTTGCCATTGGCGAGTATGCCGAAGCAGTTGCGGTAATGTTGTTTTACGAGGTTGGTGAACTCCTCCAGCAGGATGCCGTGGGCCGCGCCAGGGGCAATATCAAGGCCCTGCTCGACCTAAGGCCCGACCGGGCAACGGTAAAGAGGGGCGGCGAATGGGTCACTGTAAAGCCCGGTGAGACTTCTGTTGGCGAGGTTATAATGGTGAAGCAGGGAGAGAAGGTACCGCTTGACGGCGAGCTGTTATCTGAAAGCACTACGGTAAACACTTCAGCCATAACGGGAGAGAGCAGGCCCGACAGGATATACAGGGGCGACAGGATCCATGCCGGTTCTATCAACACTGACGGGGTAGCCGAGATAAGGGTCACACGCGGTTTTGCAGACAGCTCCCTTTCACGTATACTCAACCTTGTTGAGGAGGCTTCACAAAGGAAGGCGCCCACCGAGAGGTTCATGCGAAGGTTTGCAAGGTGGTACACCCCGCTGGTTATGTCCATGGCCCTGCTGATTACTTTTCTTCCTATACTTATCGTCGAAGGGTACGTTTTTACCGACTGGGTTTACCGCGCGTTTGTCTTCCTTGTCATTGCCTGCCCCTGCGCCCTCTATGTTTCGATTCCCCTCGGATATTTCGGCGGGATAGGTTCAGCCTCCAGGAACGGCATCCTCTTCAAGGGCGCCGATTACCTTGACCGGATGAAAGACCTCCATACCCTGATAATCGATAAGACCGGCACCCTTACGAAGGGGAACTTCAAGGTAACACAGGTAAATGCTTTTGGAATTGACAGCGAAGAGCTTGTAAGGCTCACTGCTGCTCTTGAAAGCCGGTCAAACCATCCGGTTGCCCGTGCAGTTGTTGAGTTCTCTGGTAGCAACCATTCAGGCCTGAAGGTGGAAGATGTAACGGAAGTCCCGGCACATGGTATGAAGGCGAGGATTGGAGGGAAGGAGGTTATTGCCGGCAACGTGAAGCTGATGGCCAGGCATGGCGTTGAGATTCCGACCGAAGCTGCATCAATCCCCTATACCTGTGTGCATGTAGCAATCGACGGCAGATACAGCGGTTACCTGGTAATTGCCGATGAGGTGCGCGAAGACAGCGCTTCTGCCGTCAGTAAACTTAAGAAAATGGGCGCCAGGGAAATTGTTGTGCTTTCGGGCGACCGCGAAGGCATTACAAGGGAGGTTGCAGGCTCGCTCGGTATTGATCATGCCCACGGCGACCTGTTGCCTGAGGAAAAAACAGCTATTGTACGGGAGTACCTCGACAGGAAGAGAGGTTTTGTCGCATTTGCCGGCGACGGGATAAATGATGCCCCTTCAATTGCGCTTGCCGATATCGGTATAGCCATGGGTGCGAGGGGGAGCGACCTTGCCATAGAAACTGCCGATGTGGTCATTCAGACCGACCAGCCCTCGAGGATTGCCGGGGCGGTCAGTATATCCCGGGCCACAAACAGGATAGTATGGCAGAACATCTGGATGGTGTTTATAGTCAAGGCGCTGTTTCTCGGACTTGGCGCTGTTGGTGTTGCCGGGATGTGGGAAGCCGTGTTTGCCGACATGGGAGTTGCACTTGCCGCCATATTCAATGCCATCAGGATACTGCACAAAAAGGCCTGAGGTATCAGCACCGGACTGCTGGTGGCCGGCCGGGGTTTACTATCTACCTCCCGGTGCAGCGTATTTCCCGATCCACTCCCTAACCTGCGAGTACCAGTAGATTGAGTTGTTCGGCTTCAGTATCCAGTGATTCTCATCGGGATAGTAGATCAGCCTCGAGTCAACTCCCCTGGACTGAAGCGTTCGGAAGAGCTCGAAAGCCTGCCCTA
>SLRB01000378.1 GCA_007131165.1 Bacteroidales bacterium
GCATTGTTACCGGTTTTGGCATGCTCGTGAGGCACCAGATAGATGCTTTTGCCAGCACAGGTAATACAGGGGCAATGATGGTAGGGGCAATGTTTATGGTTAAATCAATTCCCGGCATCATACGTCCAGCTATCTCAGCACAGGTACCGAACTCCGGAGAGGGTTCTGCGACCCTGCTTGATGTTGGCATAAACCCCGACTGCCGGCCGGACGTGCTTTACCAGTACGGCATGCTGGGATCGCTTTATGCAAAACATGTTTTTCAAATAGATAATCCGAAAGTTTGCCTTTTGAACCTCGGTTCAGAAGAGGAAAAGGGCAACCTGATTACAAAGGCCGCCTATGAACTTATGAAAGGCTCGTCTGACTTTAACTTTTGCGGGAATATCGAGGGAAACGAGATCTTTGATGAAGGGAAGTCAGATGTGATAGTGAGTGATGGCTTTGTTGGCAACGTTATCCTTAAAGAGGCAGAGGCCATGTACACACTTATCAGGAGAAGAAAAATAAAAGATGAATTCTTCGAGCGGTTTAATTTTGAAAATTACGGTGGCACCCCGGTGCTGGGTATAAATCAGCCTGTGATTATAGGTCACGGTATTTCCAATGCAAAAGCAATTAAGAACCTGCTTTTGCATACCAAAGATGTTGTTGAGGCAAATCTGATGGATAAATTCAAAGAAGCTTTCAAATAATGACCAATACCAGGGCCGGAATAACAGGAATAGCGGCTGAACTTCCTGATTACGTGCTGAATAATGAAGAATTAAGCAAAATGGTTGACACTTCCGATGAGTGGATCATGACACGGATCGGAATAAGTGAAAGACGAATACTAAAAGAGACCGGAAAAGGGTCTTCCCATCTCGGTGCAAAGGCGGTTAAAAAGCTTCTGGAAAAAACAGGCGCCGACCCTTCGGAAGTTGATCTCCTGATCTGTGCAACTGTTACCCCGGATCACCAGTTTCCGGCCAACGCGAATATAATATCGTATAAATCGGGGATTAAGAATGCCTTCAGCTACGACCTTAATGCAGGATGCAGCGGATTTCTATATGCGCTTGCTACTGCCCAGCAGTTCATTGAAACAGGAAAGAGGAAAAAAGCTGTTGTAGTAGGCGCAGAAAAAATGTCGTCAATAGTCGATTACAAGGACAGGGCAACCTGCCCAATTTTTGGAGATGCGGCAGGTGCTGTAATGGTTGAGCCGGTTTCCGGGGAATACGGCATTGTCGATTCTGTACTCCGGTCAGACGGTGCAGGATTACCACACCTGCATCAGAAAGCCGGCGGATCCGTCAAGCCTGCATCGCACGAAACTGTTGATGCCAGGGAACATTATATATACCAGGAGGGGCAGAGTGTTTTCAAATGGGCCGTATCTAAAATGGCTGATGTTTCGCTGGAGGTAATGGAACGAAATGGCCTGACGCATGAAGACATTGCATGGCTGGTGCCTCATCAGGCCAACATGAGGATTATCGAGGCAGTTGCAAGACGAATGAAGCTCGATAAACAAAAGGTAATGGTGAATATTGAAAAGTTCGGCAACACTACAGCTGCAACTCTTCCGTTATGTATCTGGGAATGGGAAGAGAAACTCCGGAAAGGGGATAATATTATTTTGACTACCTTCGGTGCGGGCTTTACCTGGGGTGCCATGTACCTTAAATGGGGCTATGACAGTGATCCTGGCAAATAATAATACCGGGTACCGTTGCTTTTAATTTTGGAACAAACTATTTTTAAATAAAAAAAACCGGAACAATGATGGCAAAGAGCAGTAGTAATGACAGCAGTGTAATAAATCTCATCGGGCCTGGAACGGAAATTACCGGCGACATCTCATGCAATGGCGATGTGCGGATTGACGGTACGCTTAATGGAAACCTGATAACCAAGGGTAAAGTTGTAATTGGTGAGACCGGGTTTGCAAAAGGAGAAGTGACCTGCAAAAACGCCGACATTTCAGGGAAAATGGAAGGCAAGATAACTATTTCCGAGCTTCTCTCGCTTAAGCCCACTTCAAGTATCAAGGGAGACCTTATAACAAACAGGCTTGCCATTGAACCCGGAGCAAAATTTACCGGTACCTGTAACATGAACGATACAGGAGGCAGGTTAGGCGAAAGCAGCAGGGAGCCGGATAAAAAATAATTTTTGGTCTGCTCCTGAATTAAAGGGTCCCGGACGGCTATTGCTGTCCGGGATTCCGTGTTTTACCAGGAAACGGTTTAATCCTGCAGTGATGAGAGCAGTGTTGGCTGTCCCCCCAGAGTCGTAATTGTTGCCATAGAATATAAAAAAATATCTATATTAGCTGGCATATATCCAGCTAACAAAAGTTATATAATGTTATTGCGATCAAGACCTCTCCTGTCGACTATAATTTTTTCAGCGATTGTAGCCCTCATTGGGTTGTTATTGTTTTCAACAATTTTGAGGGAACACTTTCTTCCGGTTTTTTACTTTATGATTTTATACTTCATGGTGTTATCGATTGCGGGAAGATTTTTCCTTCTTAAAAGCAAAAATAACAGGCCTGTTGATTTCAATACCCGTTACTTCCTGGTAAGGTGGTTAAAAGTTTTGCTGCACATGGTGTTTATTGTGGTATACATACTTAACGACACAGAAAACGCCCTGGCTTTCGTGCTTACTTTCATGGCATGTTATGTATTATATTCAATTTTCGATATAAATACCCTGAATGCAGAGTTAAAAAAGTAACCTAATTTGAAAAACTGCCGTAAAAGATAATTACATTTACTTTTTTTCAAATGATACAGATTCTTTAGAGGCGTGAAATCTTACGGCATAAAACTCCGGATATTATTTATAGCATTGCTTTCTGCAACCCTGTCGCTGCAGGCTTCTTATGGAGCCGGCGCCGGTGGTGAAAACGGCGAGTTTGATCCCGGGTCTTTTATTTTTGACCATATTGGCGATGCCTACGACTGGCACCTCTTTGACATAGACGGCAAACATTACAGTGTGCCTCTACCGGTAATAGTCTATACCCGTGATAAAGGGCTTAATATTTTCCTGTCCGACAAATTTGATCATGGATATGCAGCCTACAGGGGGTTCAGAATTGAGCACGAGGGGCCGAATAAAGGGAAAATAGTCGTAGCTATTGATGATCATACAACCGACCCGGAAGCACCACTGCCGGTCGACCTGTCGATGACTAAAAACGTTTGTGGCATGTTGTTCGCAGCTGCCCTTATGATGTGGATTTTTTTAACCATCGGCAAGAGATACAAAAGAGGCCCCATGAAGCCCCCAAAGGGAATACAAGGCCTCTTTGAACCTCTTGTTATGTTCGTTATTGACGATATTGTGAAACCTGCCATCGGCGAAAAAAAATATGTCAGGTTCCTCCCCTACACCCTGACACTGTTTTTCTTTATATGGATAAACAATATGCTTGGCCTGATACC
>SLRB01000155.1 GCA_007131165.1 Bacteroidales bacterium
ACGGAAAAGAGGCGGTCGAAATGGTGAAACAGAATAATTATGATATAATATTCATGGATATACGTATGCCCGAAAAAAACGGACTTGATGCAACATACGATATCAGAAAGCTGGGCTACAATATGCCGATAGTAGCCATGACTGCCAATGCCGCCGAATCCGACAAAACCGGGGCAATTGAAGTGGGAATGACTGATTTTATCTCAAAGCCGGTTCGCATAGAGCTGGTCAAAAACATCCTCATCAAAAAATTTTCAGACGAGCGCAGGTAGAATCATATTATTGACTAATTGATACAGATTGCATACTTTTGTATAGAAGCAATCATAAAACCGACTGCTATGGACCAGACGGATGACAGTATCATCAAAACAGCCGGCAGCATAACAAAGGAAGAATACCTGGCGAATGTCGAGTACAATATCATGCAAAACACACTTGTACTTGAAAGTTCCCATCCTTTTCCCGGCTACCACGGCAGCAATCTGCCCGAAAACCCGGTTCCGAACAGTATTTATCTTGTAACTGCCCGCCGTTATGACGGTGAGGAGTTGCTTCGAAAAGGCAAAAAAGTAAAAGGCCTGTTTCCGGAAGAATCTGATATAAGCTACGGAGAAGTAAGCTTTCGCGGAAATGAATACCAGTTCATCCGGGCGCGGGGACTGGATTGCTTCGGCTGCATACCCAGGCTGCAGGAAGCTCTCATGAAAGAAGGGATTGAGTTTATGAAAAGAAAAAAATTCACAGGTGATGCACTGATTAAGCTGCAGAAATTTTTCCCGCTTGAAAAGATTGACGACAATATTTACAGGGGCCTGGATGAACCCAGGATGCACTATTTTGAGATCCCTTACAGGCCGGACTGGCAGTTTTTCAAGAAGATCACCTTCTTTATCCGAAGCAACATAGAAAGTTACACGTTTGATGCGGCCCTTGGATCATTATATCTCCGCCAGATAGCCGATATGGTGAGAATTTACGGGGAAGGACTTACTCTTGAGCAGATGCAGTTCATAAGGAAAAAATACCTTTATGAGCTTGCGCACCCTGACCATCTTCAATAGATCAGCGGGAAACAATAAGATAAAGTTTGTCAGACCTCCTCACAATATCAGGTGTCCTGAAAGCAATTCTCTTCCCCTTGCCGGCTTCTGCCGCCGGACCGTTATCATCGTGCATTCCTTGTATCTTCATCTCTATAACACCGGTTGTCGGCCCGGTTATCAATATCCTGTCACCGTCATTCACCTTTCCGTTTTCGACCAGGAACTCAGCAACACCAAGTCGTGCGTAATAATTTGTCGCCTTTGCGGCATATATCTTCCTGGTAGTGGCTTTGGAGCCGTATACATGGCTCCACTCACCAAGCTTCTGGCCAAGGTACCAGCCATCCCAAAAGCCCCTGTTGAATACAGTAGCCAGCCGTTCTCTCCATCCGGCGATCCTTGTTTCATCATATGTGCCTTCAAAAACAGCATCAAGAGCCTCCGTATAGCATTCGGTAACTGTCTTGACATATTCAGCAGAACGGGCCCTCCCCTCTATTTTAAGTATGCTGGCTCCTGAATCAACGATGCGGTTCAGGAAATGGATTGTGCAAAGATCCTTAGGCGACATTATATATTCATTGTCTATTTCAAGCTCACGGCCGCTTTCTTTTTCAGCTACAGTATAAGCCCTCCGGCAGATCTGGAGGCAAGAGCCCCTGTTGGCCGAAAGGCCGGCCTCATGGAGGCTCAGGTAACACTTGCCCGAAATAGCCATACACAGGGCACCATGAATGAACATTTCCAGCCTGACTTTATCACCTGATGGACCAGTTATATTGTCCTCTTCGATGGCCCGGGCAATATGATTTATCTGATTGAGGGTTAGTTCTCTGGCAAGTACGATTACCGAAGCATACTTTGAATAGAACTTAACTGCCCCGGTGTTCCCTATATTTAACTGAGTTGAGAGATGAAGCTCGATTCCTTTGGAATGTGCATATTCCATTGCTGCGACATCGCTTACAATAAGTGCCGAAACACCCTTTTTTTTCGCCTCTGACACTATTTCGCGCATTGCCCCCTGGTCATGGTCATAAATAAGGGTGTTTAATGTTAAACACGCTTTAACGCCTTTTTTGCCACATAAAGATATAATCGTCCCGAGGTCATCAAGGGTAAAATTACCGCTGGAGCGCGACCTCATGTTAAGGCTGCCTATACCGAAATATACGGCACCTGCTCCGGCCTGCAATGCAGCCTGCAACGACTCGAAAGAGCCTGCAGGCGCCATTACCGTTATATCATTCCTCTTTCTTCTTGTGAAGGTGTTTGCCATGGTCCGGTAGAATTATTTTTAAGGGGAGTTTGCGTGGTTCAGCGCGATTCTTATTGTAGTACCGCCGTTCAGTGTTGAATTCAGCACAAATATCCTGCCCCCATGATACTCTTCAATTATCCTCTTGGAAAGAGAAAGCCCCAGGCCCCACCCGTTCCTCCGGGTAGTGTAGCCGGGTTTGAATATTGTTTTAAACCGTCCTCTCGGGATACCCCTGCCGGTATCGGTTATGTCAATGTTTACATGATCGCCGGCAATTTTCAATGACACCCTGATAACCCCCTCGCCTTCTATTGCATCAAGAGCATTTTTGAAAATATTTTCTATCACCCATTCAAAAAGAGGCACATTCAGCGGCACTAAAACCGGTACCGGCGTGTTGTAATCCTTTTCAAACGAGACAGTCTGAGGTGCCCGGTTTCTGATGTAATCAAGAGTGTTATCCAAGACATCCATAACATTGTAAGGCTCAAGAACCGGTCTTGACCCGATCTTTGAAAATCTTGCCGTTATCTTCTCAAGCCGGTTGATATCCTTTTCCAGTTCGGCAAGCAAACCCCTGTCATAGCCCTTTTCCTTCATCAGTTCAAGCCAGGCCATGAGAGATGAGGTAGGAGTTCCAAGCTGATGAGCCGTTTCCTTTGACATACCCAGCCATACCTTGTTCTGCTCAGCCTTACGGGACACACTGAACGCATAGTAGGCTATCATAAGATACAGGAAGATAACCAGCAGCTGAATCCATGGATACCATACCAGCCATACCAGGAGGCGGGAATCCTTGTAGTAAATGAATTGCCTGACACCGTCGTCAAACTCTATTACGATCGGGTCGTTTTTGCTTTTCATCGATTCAAGCTGCCTCTGCAGGTAATCCTCATTGCCGGTCCTTGCCGGATTGAGGTTCCTGTGCTCGAGAATCCCCCCTTCCTCGTTGGCCACAATTACCGGAACAGTCTCGTTATCTTCTATAATCCTGAGAAAGAATGTAAAATCATGAAATTCCGTCTCCACATCAGCAATCACCCTCGTTGCCTCTGCCCACTGTTCAATTTTTTTTCTTTCCTCCCTTGCAAGGCTCTTTACAAGGCTGTCTGTTACAAGTAGCGATGAGACCCCTATTATTGCCGCCAGAACAAACAGGCCAAGCTTCCATTTCTGTTTTTTAAGATAGATATGCATTATTCCGGTTATCGAAATACTCTAAAGCCTTTTAATATCGAATGACTCATCGGCGCCGCCTTTCGCGAACAGTATCCCTTGGAGGCTTCTCCTCTTCATCCCATATTATTTTGAACCTTACATTGTTATCTTGTTGCCCGGCAGGCGGGGGTGTACCGGGAGAAGCCCGCTCTCCCTGATTTACGTCATCCTCATCCCATACTATGCGGAACCCCGATCTATCAGGAGTAGCGGTTTCGGAAGGTTTGAGCTCATTTCCATCACCGCTGAACCATCCAAATTCTTCGTTCAGGATCTGCCTCAGTACATTCCTTTCATTTGCAATATTTTCTCTTATCACATCACGCACTGCACGGTGGTCGAATGATACCCGGTAATCTTCAGATGTACCCGAAACAGTCAGGTAAAGGCTTGTTCTGCCCAATCCGTCATCCTCTACTACCCCGAACCGGTCGGTTTCAGGCCTCGATCGGGTAGCCCTGCCATAAAGCACATCGGAGAGCAGCACTCTAAGCCTGTAATCAAAACTGCCGTCAAAATTATGTTTACCCGAACCGCTGATGTTGAAAGCAGAGGAGTTTATGTCCATCTGTGGTATTGTAACAACACTGTTCCTGATGAAAATCTCATTCTGCAAAGCTGAGAAACGGATATGCTGTAATTCATCGATATCAATAAACCTTGCAAGGCCGAGCATCGGTTCGAAGCCGATAAGCTCGCCATTGTTTATAACCAGTCTGCTGTCTGCAATTATTGTCTCCTCTATTACCCTGAGGTCATTGCTCCACTCGGAAACCAAACCCAGACTTCCCGACAGGGTTCCCTTCAGGTTATCGCTGTCAATGAAACTCTGGCCGAAATTATTAAAAGCAGCAAACATCTTGTTAATATCGACCTGATCCAGCTCAAGCTGTGACTGTACATTAAATTCATTATTAATCCTCTGGTAAATAACCCCGTTCCCTGACAGCTTCCCGTCCAACGCATCAAATTCCAGTGAATTAAGCACCAGCATCCCTGGCCTGTAACTCATTTTGCCAGTAAATGAAGCTGATGAGAACTTTCCGAAAATGAGCCTGTCAACAAGAAAGTCAAGATTAAGTACAACATTTTCCGGAAATTTCAGAGCTTCATGAGGATCATGCCTGTTGACGGCTGACGGCTTTATGTAGTTGTCTATAACCAGTTGTGAAGAATAAAAACTTCCTTCAACACTCATTACCTGATCATTGCCTAAAAGCCAGGGAAGCCCGTTGTCAATTTCTCCCCTTATATGAAAATGATCATCGCCAACATTAAAACTTAACCCTGGAGTAACAAGTCTATGCCCGAAATTGAGCTCGCCGTCGATATTATTTGCAATATACCGGCCTTCCGACATTTCGATCGATCCACCTGTTATTTGAAGGCTGCCATTGAGATCGATCATGTCGATTATTTCAAAATCACTGCTACCCGGTTTGCCAGTGCTGCCTTTAGCAGAAAAAGCGGTATTTATATTTCCCGACACGGAACTGATATTGTTTGGCAGATAAAACCGGGAAAGCTCTTCAAGCAGGAGGTTGGCATTAATACTGACGTCTACTACGGGTTCCCTAAAATTGGACAACTTACCGCTTCCATTAATATACCCCTTGCCTAATGCCGAAGAGAAACTGGTTATTTCGACGGAGGATGATCCGGGACTTTGGCCCGGCCTTCCAGTATAGTATCCCTGCAGGTTGGTGCCGGACAGCCTGATTCCCGATTCCCGGTGAATAATTTCACTGTTTTGTGTCGCAAAAGAAGCTGTTACAACAGGTGAGGCTGACCTTGAGAGTGGACCCCTGACCAATGCATCAAAATCAAAACTTCCGTTAAACCGGTAGTCTTTTAATTTTTCCGCTGTTTTGCCTGGCAGAAGAGAAACAGCCGATGACAACCCGATATTGTAACCCTTGATATCCAGGTCAATCCTACCCTCTTCACCTGACATGTAACTGCCTTTTGCATCAAGAATAATCCCCTCAAGATTTATAAGGCCCTTATCGATAAAATAGCTGTTGTTATCTACATTGACCGATGCTCTCAACTCAAGGTCTCTTCTTTCATGATATTCAAGATTATGTGACCTGAACTCCCGGCTTTGGCCGGAAACAATACCGCTGATGGTGTGACTTGAGCTGCTGAAACTGCCCTTCAGGTAAAGCCTGTCTATATCAATTTCAAAATATACTTCTTTCAGACTGTTCCCATATCTGAGATTATAGTCACTTAACCTGACATCCTGCAGGTCAATATTGAAGTTTGCGTCCGGCGCAGCATCTTCTTTCAAGAACCTGTAATTCTCAATGCCATTCCCGCTCACAGCAGGATAAAGTTTTCCATGAGATGCATGGATGCTGCTGATATTGTACTGCCGGTTGAAAACATCACGCATATTGAAACGCAGGTGAAGATTTCGTGCAGTGAGCAGGGTATCTGAACTAAGCGGCAGATCCCTGCTGCTCCTGAACTCTTCCGGCGCCAGTATTACAACATCACCAAACTCAATGGAGGCGCGGGGAAACCTTCTTAATACTGAAAACGAAAGGTCACCTACAATGATTTCGGTGGTGACGTGCCTGTTAATCTCACTTATCACCAGCTGTTTCACTTCATCCTGGTAATACCTGGCAATAATAATTCCTGTGATGGATATTGCAAAGGCAAGAACTAATAATGCCGCCAAAAAGTATTTTAGTGTGCGCAACATAGCTGGTAACTACCGGGATTTACCAATAAACGCAAATCTCAGGCCAAAAGTATCAAAACGCAGCACCATATTCGCAAGGATCATCTTCTTACAACAGGAATGACGCATCGTCACCGGCACCAAGCTCTACCGGTTCGCTTCCGTATTTGAATATCCTCATTGTGCGTTCACCCCTGAGCTTTACTGAGCCCTTTTCTATAAGCAGCATTGTACCCTCCCTGAGACCGGTAACATAAATCCCCCGGTTCACCTCAAGAAACTCCGTGATCCGCATCTCGCGGGTTTCGCCGGCATGTCCATCTGGGTTGGCATCAAGATAATGAGGATTTATCTGGAATTTGACCAGGTTGAAGGATTCGAATGATGCCGGCTGTACTATTGGCATATCGTTAGTTGTGCAAATGGTCGGGCAGGCCACATTTGCCCCGGCACTCCAGCCTATATAAGGTGTTCCTCCGCTAACCAGCTCACGTATCACGGGTATAAGCTGGTATTGGTGCAGCATACTTATAAGTCTGAAAGTGTTGCCTCCTCCCACTACTATTGCCTCAGCACCTGCAAGAGCCCTGGCAGGATCGTCAAAGTGATGGACAGAAACTATATCGTGACCGATCTGGTTAAACCGCTCTTTTACCTTCTTTTCATAATCGTCCCACGTTACCGTTACACCCGCCCAGGGTATAAATAATGCCTTGATTTTTTGTTCACCGAGAAATTCCCGTATATGTAGCCTGGGATATTCAAGGTACTCTTCTCCCGCGTTTGTTGAATTGCTAATCAGAAGTAATCTCATTTTGCATATTTTTTGGTGTTTATCCACTCTTTCGCATTAAACCCGGAGGTGCCGCATAATTGCATAAACGGACCGGACAAATACCGGATAATTTACTTATAAAAATTCCCCGGATCCCTTTCTACAGGTATTAAACGGTTCATGTAACCGGAAATGTCTATCGCGAGCATTTTGCCTGAAAGCACTTCATTGCTGCCTGTAATTATTTTTATAACCTCGTTGGCAACACAGGATCCGGTGATACCCGGCAGAATACCCGGCATGCCTGTTATGTTCTTGTCTTCTGAATGCACTTTTGAACCATTGTCTTTGCTCATGCAGCGGTATGAGGGACCACCCCGGTAATTAAAAACCGAAACCCTGCCTTCAAGCCTGTTGGTGACACAACCAAGTACCATGACCTTATTGTACTTCAGGCAGGCATCGCTAATAAGACAGTGCTGATTAAGTTTATTGGTGGTGTCAACAATAATGTCATAGCCGGGCAGTATCGATCCTGCATTATCACTTTTAAACTGTACGTTGAGCATGTTAAGCTGCACGAGAGGGTTCATCTCCGCCAGCCTCTTACGGGTAACAACAGCTTTAAGCTTACCTATATCCTCCATCCCATAATTTACCTGGTGACTGAGGTTAACCTCTTCAATAACATCATAATCCAGAAACCCAAGGGTACCTATTCCCATTGCCGTAAGATACTGAAGTACCTGCGAACCAAGTCCTCCAATACCTATAACAAGCACACGGGCATTCTTGATTTTTATCTGCCCCCCTTCTCCGATTCCAGGAAGCATTATCTGAAGTTTGTACCTCTTCTTTTCAAGTTCGGTAAGTGTGTCAGGTGATCCCATAAATATTCTATTTATTAAGGGCTGAAAAACATATGTGCATAGCAGCCTGACAAAATTAAACCGATTCTGCATAAATACCAACAAATACCTTTAAACCGGGTTAAAGAAACTGACAGCCTGCCGGATATATTCACCAAAAATCTCATATACAGTGTCTCAATTCGGGTGGGAATATCATGGCCATATAGTATAATGGCACTTATATGAAACGACCCGGCTTTGCGGCCGGGTCGTTTCATTTTATTAAAGCCTTGTTTAATCAGAAATTTATCAGAGAAATCCCAACAGAGAACGGATATAGCTCAGGACCTTTATTTGCCTGGAAAAGTGTTACGGGATAATAATCCGCGTAAAGATTTAAAGATCGGTAGCCGGCGCGCAATGTAAATCCATACCTGAAAGGAGAAAGATAAAAATCATCACGAACCCTCTCACGGCTCCTGCTGGAGTTGTCCTTATATACAACCCTGGTGTTCGATCCGATATTCACAGCTCCGACAACACCAAAAGAAATATGACCCCGGCGTGAACGGCTTGAATGCCTGGTCTGAAATTCCATCAGCAACGGAACATTTAGATATATAGCCCGGAACCTTGACCTTTCGACATTCATCCCGGGTTCATCATACCATACTGGCACAATTTCGCGGTTCTGCTTTTCGATGCTTACATCATTTGCAAAGCGGTAATTGTTATACTCAACACCCATTCCTGTTACCAGGCCAATATTATTGCCAGATATTGCAAGGCTATACTGAAGCAGGTTAAGGCCAAGATTAAACGATCTGGCAGCCCTTAGCTCCATAAAATCTTCTTCGGGTGCGAGTGAAGTCGAAAAATCACTGTTCAGGTAATTATTAAGGCCGAAGTCAATTCCTTGCCAGTTACCTCTAAAAGGCCGGCGATGACGAAATATTCCAGAATTCTCGCGGCTATTTTTCTCTAGAATACTGATGTCGGTCTTGCCATTGACATCAATGATCCGGATCTCCCTATTACCGAGTTGTATTGTTGTTGTATCGGTACGTGGAACGTCCTGAACAATGGTATCGGCCACCCGGCTTCGACCGGAAACTTCTTCGACCGTACTTTCTTCAAGGATTTCAGCCCGGTTTACCATTTCATCACGTGATTGTGCGGCAGTATATTGAACCGGAGATGCAATGCTTACAGTTATACTGAAGATAACTATTAATATCACTTTGTTTTTCATATTACTATAAATTTAATTTAATTAACCGTTGTTTTTGTATACGTATGACGTACAAACATACCGGTTTGTTACAGCTATTCGGTTTCAAATGATACCGTACGTTCAAAACCAATGAGCCGGGTACCGAATGCCATTGAGACCAACTCGCCGTCGGGATTCAATTCACGTTCTAATCTGATTTCGGTTCCTGCAAACGAGTTAATGCTTTTAACACCGGTTTCGGCAAGTTCCCACAATGACAACCTGTCTCTTTCCCTGTCTTCATCAAGAACACTTGAAATCATGCCTGTAACACCACGCACAAAATCAGACGGCCGGGTAGTTCCGGTACGATCGTGAGATACCGCAGGAATATTAATTGCAGCAATTACCGGTCGATCATCAAGGTATGTTGCTGACAGCAGGACAGGACTTTGTTTACGTAATGTAACAGCAGGAAGTATGATCCGTTCATGACCGGCCCCTATAGCATGGTTATCGACGGAAGTTTCAGGTTCTTCAACTAAATATTGAGATAATATGTTCCCGTACTCTGCAGGTGTGGCTCTTAATCCTTCAATGTTCAAACCTTCGCCACCAATTGTCTCTCCAGCGCTGCTACCTGTAACAGGTAATGCCCCTGCCTGAGTACTGTGACGCGGAAGTGAAACTATCCTTCTTTCAGTATCGGTTAAACTGTTATTTGTGCCGGTCTTGTGCCATACAAACAAAGATGTTGCCAGCAAAAGGGCTATGGTAGCGGCAACAGATACCCGGCTGTACAACATTCTTATCCTGCCTGATACTACAGCGCCTCCTGGTGATACGGATACACTTTTTCGCAGCTCATGCTTGTTCTCAAACTTTACAGCGGTATCGGGCTGAAGCTTAAGCCGGGCATATGTGCCGGCATCATGCTTATAATGAGGGTTTTCATAAAGGAAAAGTTCAAGGGCGGCTGCGGCCTCATCAGAAAGGTCTCCTTCTTCCCGGGCTATACAAAACTGCCCGTAATTTCCAGAAGTTACCCTGCCTTCATGCCCCCCCTTTTTCAGATCATCCCTGCCGGGAAACCTGATATTGCCTGCTGTAAGCAAGGTACGCCCGATATCAGTATCAGCCTTAACACGGGGGTTCCCGGTAATAAACTGAAAAAGCTCCTTCTCCTTTTCAGGAGATAGTGTTCCTTCGGAATATTCAAGAAGGTAAGCTTCATAATTATTTTCGTTTATCGGCATATCTGCTCCTGTTTTATTTTGAACCACACTGCGACCCGGTCATGTGCCAGGCTTATATAAGGACCTCCATTCTTCCAATATACTTCTTCAGAAACATCCTTCCGCGGTATATATATACCTTTACCTGCGATTCTCCAAGGCCGGTTATACCTGCAATCTCATCATATGAATATCCTTCATAATCTCTGAGTAAAATTACAGACCTCTGGATAGCCGGTAATTTTGATATTGCTTCATGCAGTACTTCATTCAGATCGGAATATTGATTTGTGCTTGAGTACATTTCTTCTCCGGCACAACTTAAATCTACCTTTGCTTTCTCTTTTCTTATAAAATCAATCATTGTGTGGTAAGCTGTAGAGAACAAATATGACTTAGCTTTACCAGGTGTAATGGTTTCAATCTTTTTCCACATTTTCTCAAAAGAATCCTGAACGACGTCACGTGCTTTCTCTTCATCCCTGATATTTTTGAGGATAAACCGGTACACTCCGTCTGAATATTCATCAACGCACCTGTTGAATTCTTCTATTCCCATATTATTGCAGGAAAATTTACTTGTGTGACGACCATATACAACAAAAAGTTACAACCGGTATGGCATATTTATTCTGCAAAAAGCCAAAATTTTGTTTCAAAAAATTCAATATTTTGAGCTGCGGTCGATCATGCATGGTGTAAAAAGCCCCATTTACAACTATTCAAAGTGCATGATTGACATACAGCAGGAAACGTTTAGCTTTAATATAACCTCTCGTGTTTCGTATGTGATTATGTTTTGGTGGTAATTTAAGCCAAACAGATTTGTGAGTCCATAAAATTCCCGTGCCTGACAAAAAAAACCGGGGTTAAGCATCCTCCCCGGTATAAGATAGCAAGATTTCAGCGAAGCCCTTATTCAGCTTCCCTGGCAAGCTCCAATGCACTGGTTGTAATATAGTACTTGGTAATCATGTTTGGAACTTCCCAGTCAGGCATACGTCCATCTACAAGAAACTGGAGATATTTTCTCGTTACACTGGCAAAATGAGCTTCATGGCCAACATCATATTCATCAGGTACACTCACTTTCCATGAATCATCGAGTCTTTCCAGCCCGACGCCCGGATACTTCTCACTGATGACCCTGAATTCATCATTCAACACCGGCTCAAACTCATCCATCGGAATATGCGCGGCCGGCCTTATGTATAACACCGGCTTGTAGTCCTGATCCTCACCCTGTTCAACTATCAGGCTTGAATTGCTACCCTTTGTAAGGGAATAATGAGTGTCGCCTGCTCCTTCCGGGGCACTGTAATCCCATTTTACAATCACCCTTGCATGAACGTCATTTATAGCATAATTCATCTCACCATTGGCATAAACACGAAGCAGGGTATCACTTTCAATAAAATCGTCAAGATAATCTGGAAAAGGCGCAACACCAGTAATTCTCTCAAATTGTGAGGCATTAAGGACAGTTGGCCATCTTCTTGCCGATATCATATCTACGTCTGACTTGTAATCAATTATTTTTTCAGGGAAGCAGGACCATTGAATCAGATCGACGAGATGAGTTGTTACATCGACTATTCCTTCACCCTGCTGGTTTACATCAAAAAACCATGGTGGACGGCGAAGGACCTGACCGGAAACATATTTAAAGAAATGATGCACACTCTCTTTTATAACTGCAGGATCTTCAGGGCTCCCCTTTTGAAGTGTTCCGAAAATACCCGGCAGTTTCATCAGCTCTTTTTGCAAAATACTGGTTATCTCGTACCTTTCAGTCATGATGTCATAAAGCAGAACGTTGTTCTTACCGGCAATTTCAAATGCCTCTACAAGTAATTCGAAATTTGCCGGGTTGATCGCCATGGGTTTATCCGATAAAACATTTAGTCCCGCTTCAACAGAACTTATTATATAGTTCGTCTTTTGCCTGTTATTGCCAGCAAGCACCACAACGTTTCCTTTTCTCTCGCTTAGCATCCTTTTAAGATAATCATCCCCCGTATACACTACCTGGTTCCAGGAGGTGGGGTCTTCGCTCCGGGTGTTGTAGTTCTCAATCATCTCAAGATGCTGGTATACCTCGGGACTTTCGGGAGCATACACGTGCACTGTGGAATCGACCTGCTCATACATATCTTTCTGTACAAGGTATGCATGAAAATGGCCCGGGGCAAGCGTAATAAGCTCTATCTCACCGGGAGCTCCCGTAAATTGGGGCTGCTCGGTTTCGCCGCATGAATTTAATAATGTAAGCAACATAACAAATAAAACCAGTTTAGATGACCGTGTCTTGATTAACATAATGTAATTGTTTTTTTATAGTTAGTTTTAATTATTAAGCAAAGATAAATATTTAACCCCTTAAAAGGTATAATTATCAAAAAACACCCGACAGTTTAAATACCCAGGCATATGGAGAAGGGTTCGTGGCCGGGCAAAGAAAAGGTGGCACAATGACAACACCGTCTCCGGTTACGGAATAATCAACCTCACCCGGAAAACCAAGCATAACAACATCTTCAGGCTTACCAATACCGGTCACCTTGATGCCAATTTGGCTCCAGTTGGTTTTTATCAGGTAAAGGTCATTCCCTTTCCTTGTAAAATATTCGGTTGTATGATCATCAATTACAGGGGCATTTTCCCAAACCCGGGTGCCGTATATACCATCTCCG